>CBDVBU010000004.1:0-34881 GCA_965372295.1 uncultured Phycisphaerae bacterium | reverse complement strand
GCTGGGATGAAAAATATCTACAAAAAATATTGGGAATTTAGATGCGGTAGCCCTGCAGTGGTCCGATGTTCGGTTGACAAGCGCATGCATGCCGATTACCATGCGCTCAAAAAGTCGCAGGTTCGTAGCGGGCTAATTTGGGACGCAAAAAAAGAGATAACTACTTATCTGATAAGTAGTTATCTCTTGAATTCAATAGCGGGGGCAGGATTCGAACCTGCGACCTCCGGGTTATGGGCCCGACGAGCTACCAGACTGCTCTACCCCGCGATCATTTATCATTATATATCAAAATATTTTTCTTTTAGCAAGAGCACCAAGACATATTTATAAATATTTTCGTATAGCACCAGCAACTTCTTCTATCTTTCCATCTTCATATTCAACAGAAGGCCAGCAACCAAACAGTCCGTCACCGCTATTTCGAGGCACAATATGAAAATGCAAATGCTCAATAAGCTGACCAGCCGCCCTTCCATTATTGCATAAAAGATTATAGCCATCAGAATTCATTGCCGTCGCTACAGCACCGGCAATCTTTCCAATCCGGGTAAAAACCTGGCCTAAAAGCTCGTCAGGGCATTCATGTAATTTTTCAAAGTGCTGCTTTGGAATCACCAACGTATGTCCATCGCTTATTGGGCCGATATCCAAAAATGAAAGAACAACTTCATCTTCGTAAATTTTCGTAACCGGTATTTGCCCGGCTACCATTTTACAGAAAAGGCAATTATCCGCACTCATCATAGGGTCATCCTGAAAAGTATCAGGCTACTGCCCCTGGCCGGTTTGTTCCTTGTCGCTCTGGATTTCAGCTTCTTCTTCCCTGGCAGCATCATCGACTTCAGTTGCCACTTGGTCTTCGGCAATTTCTTCGACTTCTACGGCTTTCTTCGTCTTTTTGCGCGAGCGCTTTTTTGTTTTCCTTGTTAAACTCTCGTCGGCACCTATGAGTTGCAGTAAGACGAGTTGGCCGTTATCACCCAGCCTTCTCAAAGACAACTTGATTATTCTTGTATAACCGCCCGGCCTGTCAAGGTATCTGGGACCAAGCTCGCTGAACAATTTTCCGACGACAGTGCCTTTTCGCACATGACTACCGTCCTCATAATCTATGATGTCGCGGTTTCCAAGCATAGCAATCGCCCGACGCCTGGCTGGAAGTGTTCCTTTTTTCGCCAACGTGATCAACTTCTCAGCAAAGGGTTTTACCTCTTTGGCTTTCTCTATTGTGGTCGAAATCGTTTCATGCTGGAAAAGCGAAGCGACGATATTTCGCCTCATAGCCAGACGATGCTCCTTTGTTCGACTCAACCGACGCCCTGCTACTCTGTGACGCATATACTTAAACTCCTCTTATATTTATACATCTGTCATTCCCAAAGACAGACCTATGTCGGCAAGCTTTCTCCTGATTTCCCGCAGGGAAGTTTTGCCGAAGCTCCTAATCTTTAGCAAATCAGCTTCTGTCATTTTTACCAATTGTCCAACCGTTTCGGTCTTTGCCGACTCAAGACAGTTGTTTGCTCTTACCGAAAGTTCCAATTCATGGGTTGGCATGCTCAGCTTTTGTGCTAATTCCTCATCCACCACCGGTTCTTCTGTCTCTTCTATTGTAATCTGAGATTCAGCAACAGTGTCTTGTCCAAGCTCGAAATACTGTACGAACGGATTTACGTGCTTGCGCAGAATTTTTGCCGCTTCTACCAGCGCCATTTCAGGTGTTATTGTTCCGTCTGTCCAAATCTCCATGATCAGCTTGTCATAGTTAGTACGCTGGCCTACACGGGTATTTTCTGTCGTGTATCGTACCCTTGTAACCGGCGAGTATACGGTATCAAGCATTATTCTTCCAACTTCCTGGTCGAACCTGTCAGCAGCAGCGATTCGCTCTGAAGCCGGTATGTAACCACGCCCGTTCTCTACAAGCATTTCCATTTTAAAATTGACTTTTTCCGTCAAAGTAGCCAGCACAAGATCCTGGTTTATCACATCAATGCTTGGGTCAGGAACTATATCAGCCGCCGTTACAACACCAGCTTTATTTGCCGAAACGCTCATTGTTTTCGGCTCATCGTCATGGAGCCGAATAACGAGACTCTTGACGTTCAAGACGATATCAGTAGCATCCTCCATCACACCTTTTATCGTGCTGAATTCATGGTCGACACCCTCAATTTTGATCGATGTTACGGCACTACCTTCCAAAGAGGAAAGCAATATGCGCCTAAGGCTATTACCAATAGTCGTGCCGAAACCACGTTCAAAAGGTTCAATGAAGAATCTGCCATACTTATCACTCGATATCATCGTGTCTCGTTCAACACGAGTCGGCAACTCCAAACCACGCCATGTAACTCTCATATAGGTCTCCTATATAAGTCTTTGAGTTAACTGGGTCTGCTCTAAACTCAATACTTAAAAAAACCAAACTTTTGAAGAAGCTTAATAAAAGCTTAAAATTACTTTATATTTATCTTGAGCAGAACTCCACAACCAACTGCTCCTCAACGGGAATTTGAATGTCATCTCGAGTGGGTAATGCAACAATAGTCGCTTCGGATTTTTCCCGGGCCAACTGCAACCAACTCTGTGTTGAAAAATTCGGATTGGTTTCCAACTGCTCCTTAATTTTTTTAAGGCTTTTCGCTGAACCTTTGACCGTTATTTTGTCACCGATTTTTGTAGTATAATCGCTGATATTCACCTTGCGTCCGTTTACATAAATATGTCCATGAGCAATTAGCTGCCTTGCAGCTTTTCGCGATGGCGCAAAATTCAATTTATATACGACATTGTCCAAACGCCTTTCCAGCAATTGCAACAACGTTTCACCGGTATTCCCCTTTATCCGCTCGGCCTGGTGGAAATACCTCATAAATTGTCGCTCCAGAAGTCCGTAATACCTCTTGACCTTTTGCTTCTCACGCAGCCGAACACCGTATTCACTCAATCTTCCTCTACGCCATCCGTGCATTCCAGGAGCCAAGTTACGCTGTTTTTTCTCGACCGGACACTTAGCCGTCTCGCATCTTATGCCCTTTAGCATAAGCTTCATTCCTTCACGACGACAGTTTTTACAAGATGAACCTAAATAACGTCCCATTTTTTTATTCAACCCCAAAAAATATTTTGGTATCGTTTTATACTCTTCTTCGTTTCGGCGGTCTACAACCGTTGTGTGGCAGTGGTGTAACATCTTCTATTGATGCGATACGCAAACCCGCCTGCTGCAAGGCCGAGATGGCAGATTCACGACCTGAACCAGGCCCCTTGACTCTGATTTCAACCTCGCGTACACCATTACGCATAGCAGTATTAGCACAGCGTTGTGCCGCCCTCTGAGCGGCAAAAGGTGTACTTTTACGAGAGCCCTTGAAACCTACACAGCCCGCTGAACTCGCGCAGACCGTATTACCATCTACATCCGTAATCGTAATCAATGTGTTATTGAAAGTGGCTCTTATATGTACAACAGCACGGACAACATTTTTTCTAACTTTTCGCTTTACTCTTTTTGCCATTATTTTTCTCTTACCGGATATTTATCCAAAATAACTCAATTCTTTATCGTTTTTCCTTTACACCTTTCTTGCCGGCAACGGTTTTTCTCGGCCCTTTACGAGTACGTGCGTTACTTTGTGTGCACTGTCCGTGAACAGGCAGGCCCCTTCTGTGACGAATGCCTTTGTAACAATTTATATCTCGCAAGCGAGCAATGTTTTGACTAACCTGTCTGCGAAGCTGACCTTCCACGATATAATCTCGGTCGATAATCTGCGTTATATGACTAAGCTCATCTTCACTGAGCTTGCCGGCCTTCGTGCTTATATCGATCCCGGCTTCTTTCAAAATCTGCCCCGATGTGTATTTACCAATACCAACAATATAGGTCAGTGAAATCCATATGGATTTATCATTGGGAATATCAACACCAACTATACGCGGCATAAAAGCTCCTCTTTCAAATCGTTTATTGAACCTAAGGTTATCGAATCATCCATCATTATTCATCAATTATCGTTTTTCAATTATCCCTGGCGTTGTTTATGACGAGGATTCGTACAAATCACCCGCACGACGCCTTTGCGACGAACAACTTTGCAATTCTCACATATACGTTTTACAGAACTTCTAACTTTCATATTTATTCCTGCTTTTCGATCATAGTTTTAGGCCGAACAAGATTTCCATTGGCAGTAGATCGACCTCGGCTAATGCCTGAGTACTATTCGGCCTCTGTTTAGGTCATACGGTGACATCTCGACTATGACCGTGTCACCCGGTAATATACGGATAAAATTCATGCGCATCTTGCCCGAAACATGCGCCAAAACCTTGTGGCCGTTCTCCAGCTCCACTCTAAACATTGCATTCGGCAAAGCATCAGTCACTTTGGCTTGTAATCTTATCGTATCTTTCTTTGCCATTATTTACGCAATCCGTGATCTATGATTCGTTCGAGCCTTTTATTAATGTCCGTTTACAGTTAATACTTCGCAACCATTTCCTAATATCACAATTGTATGTTCAAAATGAGCCGAGGATTTCCCGTCTCTTGTTACTACTGTCCATCCGTTCTTTAATGTTCTCACGGCACTGGAGCCGGCATTAACCATCGGCTCAACAGCCAAAGCCATCCCTTCTGCCAAAACAATATCATTTGCCAGCAACTCATCACTAACAAAGTTAGGAACTCTCGGCTCCTCATGCATTTTTTTGCCGATTCCGTGCCCAACAAAGTCTTTCACTACGGAAAACCCGGCAGATTCAGCGTATCGCTGCATCTCGACAGCTACCTGACTCCACCTAACGGCCGGCGCTGATTTCTCTATTGCTATATCAAGAACACGCTTTGTTACGTCCATTAGTTTGCGTCTATTCTCGGAAATCTCACCAATGGCAATTGTAACTGCCGAATCTGCACAATAACCGTTAAGTCTGACACCAAAATCAATGCTGAGGATATCACCGTTCTTGAGCTTTGTATCCTCAGAAGGAATCCCGTGAACGACTTGTTCATTTATCGAGGCACAAATTGCACCAGGAAACGGGATTCTCACAACCGGGCTTCGGACACCTTTAAATAAAGCTTCCGCTCCGGCATCAACGGTCATTTGCAGAGCTACGCTGTCAAGCCAGGCAGTGGTCGTTCCAGGCCCTGCAATCTCCTTTAGTTTTAAAAGAACTCCTGCTACAATGGCACCTGCCTTGCGCATCAACTCAATTTCCCTACGACTGCGAAGCGTTATAGCCATCGAATCTCATATCTCATCATTCGTGCCTTGTGATTCGATACAGAGCCATCGCTTCACGTTTTAACAAGGACATCCAGTTTCTCAAACATTGAAGCCCTTACATCGTCGGGACTCCTGTCAGCATCGAAGTTATAGACAGTACTGTTTTTCTTATAGTAATCCACCAGGGGCTCTGTCTGCTGGTGGTAAGTCTCAAGACGATTCGCCAATACATCCTCAGTATCATCAGACCTTTGAACAAGCTCGGTGCCGTCTTTATCACATATACCTTCAGTTTTTGGTTTTAAGTTTTCAATGTGGTAAACCGCTCCACACTCCGGACAACTCCTTCTTCCGGTTATTCGCTTTGTTACTACGTTGTCATCTATCTCCAGGTTCAAAACAGCATCTATTTGTTGCCGGCTTGCAACCAAAGCTTTATCGAGCTCGACGGCCTGATTAACCGTTCTGGGAAAACCATCCAGTACAAAACCGCCAGCAGGCGCCTTCTCAATCGCTTTGGCCATCATCTCAATTATTATTTCATCCGGCACAAGTGCGCCTGAATCCATGTAACCCTGGGCCTTTTTCCCTAATTCAGTACCTTCGGCCCTTTCCTGTCTTAAAATGTCTCCACTGGATAAATGGAGCAGGTTATATCGTGCAACGATACTTTTACACTGAGTTCCTTTACCGGCACCAGGGGCTCCCAATAAAACTACTTTCATGCATACGCTCCTTTGATTCTGCCGGATCCGCTGAAACCCTCATAGCTTCGCATCAAAAGATTGGCCTCTATTTTCTGAACCAGATCGAGCGAAACACTGACAACTATCAACAAACCGGTGCCGCCCACAAAATTTGCCACGCCCGGCTCAATCCCGAGCAGCACTATGATAAGCGACGGCACAATGGCAATTATTGCTAAGAATGAAGCTCCAAAATATGTGATTCTGGTCATTACCGTTTCCAGGTAGTCTGCGGTTCTGCGTCCCGGTCTAAGCCCGGGGATAAAACTTCCGGAATCCCGAAGATTCTTAGCCATTTCCTTCGGCTGAAATTGTACCGTAACCCAAAAATAAGCGAATAAAAATATTAATAACATATAAAGAACATTGTAAGTATAAGCACGGTAGCCTAAAGCATCATAAATATTTTGAAGAATTGCTGATTCATCTAAGCCGGGAATTCTTGATAATTGCCCAAGTATTAACGGCGGGAAAATCATAAAGCTCGACGCGAAAATTATCGGCATCACTCCACCGTGATTGACACGAAGCGGCAAATAATGCCGCTGACCGCCATACATCCGGCGTCCTCGCATCTGCTTTGCCTGCTGAATCGGTATGCGGCGCTGGCCTTGAGTGATTAGTATCGCACCGGCAACAACAAAAACGAACGCTGCTATAAGGAACAATATCTTTGCCGGACCTACACTGGTGGGGCTCGCACCGATTCTCAAATCTACACTCTGCCAGAGTTTCCATATCGCCCACGGCATTCTGGAGACAATGCCGGCCATAATTATCAAACTGATACCATTGCCTATACCATATTCATCTATCTGCTCGCCAAGCCACATCAAGAAAATAGTACCGGCGGTCATACCAACAATACCCATTATCAGGGCTTCACGCTCCATACCGGCATAGGTCAATCCTCCCCCACCTCCTAACAATTTCATAAACATTACCGATTGTACAACACATATAAGAACAGTCAGATAGCGCGTATACTCCTGTATCTTTTTGTGACCCGTCTGGCCTTCCTGGCGCAATTTCTTCAAAGCGGGAACAACCTCACCTAAAAGCATAAGGATAATTGACGATGTAATATAGGGCATAATTCCCAGCCCGAATAAGCTGCTTTTATCCAGATTTCCACCTGTAAACATCTGCATATATAAAGCAGCTCTGCCCAACGGACTCTCGGAGTCTCTCGATCCGGCGACGTTTTCAATCGCGGCAGGATCAAAACCGGGAACAGGAATATGGAAGCCGATCCTGTATATTATCAGCAGAGCCAACGTAAAAAATATCTTGTTACGCAGGTCCTGAACTCTGAATATGTTGACCACTGTTCCAAGCATTATTTCATATCCCGTCTATTCTGTTTTGCGTTTCTTTTCGCATGACGCGGCAAACCGACAAGCATCAAATCATTTTTACTATTCCGCCGGACGCAGAAATTTTCTGTTCGGCATTTTTACTGAATTTATGAGCTGTAACCTGCAGCTTTTTAGTCAGGTCTCCTTTACCGAGAATCTTGACTTTGCTTTTTATGCTGTCAATCAGTCCGGCACCAGACAATTGTTCTATACCGACAGTTGTGCCATCCTCAAATCCTTCAAGTTGACAGACATTTACAATTTCGCAGCGTTTTGCGAATTTGTAATTATTAAAGCCCCGTTTAGGCAGTCGGCGAAACAAAGGCATCTGACCGCCCTCATAGAGTGAGACTGAAGTCGAGCCAGCCCTGCTGCCGGCACCTTTATGGCCTCTGCCACACGTCTTGCCATGACCGCTGCCACTGCCTCTGCCAACGCGGCGACGACGCGTATGTCTGCCAGCAATAGAAGTTATTTCATGATTCAACATTCAAATCAACCAACTTTCAATCGGTGTTAATTAAATATTAACTGCCACGCCACGAAGAGATTCAACCATTTCTTTACTGCGTAATTTCAATAAGCCTTCCAGTGTGGCTTTGACTACATTTTTGGCAGAAGTGCTTCCGTAAACTTTTGTAAGGACATCCTGCACACCGGCATATTCGAGTACGGCTCGAGCGCTGGAGCCGGCTATAACTCCGGTACCCGGGCTGGCCGGAATCAACGCTATCTTCGTAGCTCTATATTCGCCGTTGATTGCGTGCGGAATCGTTCGGTCCACCAAGGCAATCTTATGCAAAGATTTTTTGGCATCTTTTACACCTTTCTCGACCGCTCGTGGGACCTCGTTAGCCTTGCCATAGCCGACACCCACCGTGCCTGCACGATCACCAACAACAACCAACGCTGCAAAGCTGAACCGCCGGCCACCTTTGACCACTTTGGAACAGCGAAATATTTTCACAACCGTATCTTCCAGCGGCTTTTCTTCCTGTTCCGATAGTTTATGAGGTTCTACTGCCAATTTATTCTCCAAGCTTTATCGTTTCTCTTTTTTAAAAGACCAGCCCGGCTTTTTTTGCCGATGCAGCAAGAGCCTTAACTCTGCCATGAAATTTATATCGATTTCTATCGAAGCAAACGCACTTAATACCGACGCTGAGGGCTTGCTTTGCGATTGCTTCGCCTACTATTTCGGCGGCTTTAATATTACCCGCGTTGGGTAACTGATCCCGCTGAATTTTTGTCCTTGTACTTGCCGAAGCAAGTGTCGCGCCTGCGGTATCATCAATAATTTGGGTGTAAATATGCCTGTTCGACCGAAACACCGAAAGCCGCGGCCTGTCCGGAGTTCCAAAGACCTTTTTCCTAACGTGATATTTACGCCTAAACGCCGCTTTTTGTATTTTACCAGCTCTCAATTCTAAATTCCTATTTCTATTGTTATGCTGTTCCCGAAGCAAATGCTTTGCCGACCTTGCGTCGTACATGCTCATCGGCATAACGGATGCCCTTTCCCTTGTAGGGCTCAGGCGGTCTTATCTTTCGTATATCTGCAGCGAACTGCCCAAGCAGACACTTATCTACCGCCGATAGCGTGAACTTCGCAGGGATTTCATTGCCCCTTGTTGCGCCGACGTCAATGTTGACCTTGATTCCCTTCGGTATTATCCGTTCTACAAGATGGCAAAAGCCAACTTGAAAAAGCAGTTTTTCGCCCTGTTCTTTGACATTGTAACCAGTGCCGTAAATTTCCATTTTCTTTTCAAAACCTTTACTGACACCGGTAATCATATTAGCAATTAAGGCTCGCATTGTACCGTGCAATTGCTTGTTTGTGTGATCCTGTGGTTTTTCGTTTTCAACGAATATTTTCCCATCAGAATCGTCAATATTTACTTTTATCCGCGGATGACAGTCCATCTGAAGCTGTCCAAGCGAACCTGAGACCTTGACACACAGGCCTTTCAGCTCGACCTTGACGCCACCGGGGATAACAATAGGTTTTTTTCCGATACGACTCATTAGCTAACCGTACATAAAATCTCGCCACCGACATTATTCTGGCGGCAGTTTATATCACTCATTACACCTTCACTCGTAGAAACGATTGCTATACCCATGCCAGCTAAAACTCGCGGTAGTTTTTCCACGGAGCAATAGATTCTACAGCCGGGTTTACTTGTTCTTGTTATCTCTCTAATAATCGAACGGCCTTCCTGGTCATACTTTAATATTATTCTCAGTATCCCCTGGTTGCCATCATCGATCCGGTCAAAATCCGAGATATAACCTTCCTTCTTCAACACAGCCGCTATGCCTTCACAGATTTTTGACGCCTTAATGTTAACCTGCTCTTTGTTTACTCGCATGGCATTGCGAATCCTCGTCAGCATATCGGCTATGGGGTCACTTAAACTCATAATTTCAAATCTCGTATATCGTATGTCTTTTATAATTACAGTTGACACGTTATATCGCGTTCTTCACCAACTGGCTTTTTTAACTCCAGGTATTTTTCCTTCGTTAGCCAATGTTCTAAAACAAATGCGGCATATCTTAAATTTGCGATATACGGCTCTGGACCTGCCGCAAAGCTGACAGCGTGTATATTGCCTGACACGAAATCTTTGTTTTTTTTCTGCCTTGTTTTCCAGTGCTTTAGTTGACATTCACAGGCTCCAATTTCTTTGATTATCCGGCGTCTTACGATTCGGGCCTTTTAAACGGCATACCAAACAGCTCGAGCAATCTTCTTGCTTCGTCGTTGGTCTGTGCCGTAGTTACAAAGGTTATATTCATACCCTGCTGAAACTCCATTTTTGCCACGTTGATCTCCGGAAAAACGCTCTGTTCGCTAAGTCCCATCGAGTAATTGCCTCTGCCGTCAAAACTTTTGTCGTTAAGGCCTCGAAAGTCTCTTACCCGCGGTATCGCAAGACTAATAAGTCTATCCATAAATTCGTACATTCTCACGCCGCGAACAGTAACTTTTAAGCCGGTTTCCGTACCTTCCCTGACCTTAAAGTTCGAAACGCTTTTCTTAGCTTTACAAGCAACAGGCATCTGGCCGGCAATCATCATCAGTTCCTTTTTAGCCGATTCCAGAAATTTCTTGTCCTGCGTCGCTTTGCCGATACCCATTGAGATAACGACCTTTTCCATCCGCGGAACAGCCATAGAATTTTTGTAGCCAAACTCTTTGGTCAGTTCCTGAATTACCTTTGACTTATATAAATCTTTCAAACGTGCCATCTTGTATCTTGCAACCGTATTAAATAGTTAATAGCTGCTAATTATCAGCTTATTTTATCTTTCGAACAATACCAATTTCGGAACCGTCAGAGGCAAGACGTTTTTTGCTACCATCCTTTTCCACCTCAAAACGGACCCTGCTACCTTTTGAATTTTTCGGATTTATCGGCAATACATTACTCATATGGATCGGTTGTTCAACATTGATACGACCTCCCTGTGGATTTTTACGTGAAGGCCGAACGTGCTTTTTAGCTATATTATGCCCCTGAACCACAACGCTATTCTTTTCACGTATCACTCGCAACACCCTGCCGGTAGCACCTTTGTGGTCACCAGTTATAATCTCTACTATATCACCTTTTTTTACATGTAAAGCCATAAAATCGTTTCTCTTATTTCATATCTCGCTTGGCGCTTCACGAGATGCTTCATACGTTTAGACTACTTCGCTTGCCAGCGAGATAATTTTCATATAGTTTTTTTCGCGCAGCTCACGAGCTACCGCACCAAAAATCCTGGTTCCTATCGGATTACCATCGGCGTCAATCATCACTGCAGCGTTGCTATCGAACCTCACATAACTGCCGTCAGAACGTTTAACAGGGCTTTTTGTGCGAATAATAACACATTTATGAACTTTCTTGTCATCCAACTGACAGCTCGGCAGTGACTTCTTGATAGCAACACAGACAATATCTCCCACACCGGCGACCGGTCGGGTCTTCTTGCCGCGAGCACCACCTCTGCCAAGAACCTTTATGCACAATGCCGACTTAACACCAGAGTTGTCGGCTATATCCAACATTGTTTCCTGCTGAATCATTGTCTCGTATCTCTAATCACACCTGGCCTGCTTTTGTTACAACCTTCACGAGACGCCAGCTCTTGGTTTTGCTGCGAGGCCTGCATTCAGCAATTTCAATGACGTCACCAACACCGCTCAGATTATGTTCATCATGAACGCTAATTTTAGTTCTGCGTTTTATATATTTACCGTATTTTGGATGTTTAACTTTGTAATCAAGAGCAACCTTTACGCTTTTGTTGCCACTGTTGCTTACCACTACACCATTCAAAATCTTTAATTTCCGATCCTGCATTTTTGATTTTCCGATTAACCATTACCTACAAATAAACTACAACTTGCTTTGTCGCATTATTGTTTTAATCCTGGCAATATCGCGTTTGATATTAGTTACAGCCTTGGAATTCTCCAGTTTTTCCGTTACCGCCTGCGAGCGCAAATCAAACAAATGTCTTTCGCTCTCTTCTAATTTACCCTCAAGCTCATCCGGGCTCATCTCTCGGTAATACTGCGCTTTCATCTCAAGATTCCCTTTTACAATGAATGCCTTCGTTTAACAAACCTGCATTTGATAGGCATTTTATGAGCAACCCTGACGAGTGCCTGCTTCGCCACATCTTCACTCACTCCGCCGATCTCAAAGCAAACCTGCCCGGGCCTTACTCTTGCAACCCAAAACTCAGGCTCACCCTTGCCCTTGCCCATTCGAGTCTCCAACGGCTTGGAACTTACCGGCTTATGCGGAAAGATTCTGATATAGACCTTGCCTTCGCGATGCAGAAAGTGAGTTGCTGCAACTCGGCCAGCTTCAATGTTCCGTGCTGTTATCCAGCTCGTTTCCAAAGCCTGTAAGCCGTATTCACCGAACGCCACGAAGTTACACCTCGAAGCATTACCCTTCATTTTGCCGCGCTGGCTCTTACGGTACTTAACTCTCTTCGGCATCATTGCCATTTTTCAGACCTTTGCAAAACTATAATTACGAAAAGCATTTTCTTTCGGGAAAAAGCTCGTTCTCAACTTTCATTTGTATTGTTTGATTCACTTTTATCGGGTTCGGCCGGTGGCGCTGCCACTTGAGGTTCGGTGGAAACTTTTCTTTCCTGTCTCGGCGCACTTTTAGCACCGTCTCTGCCTCTCATCGCCGGGCCAAAACGTTTCGGCGGGCGGCGCTGACGACGGTAATGGCTTGGCGCAATTTCCTCGCCGAATTTACCTTTATAAATCCATGCTTTAACACCTATGGCTCCATACGTTGTTCTTGCAGTTGCCACGGCGTAATCTACATTAGCATCCAGCGTATGCAGTGGAATACTGCCAAGTTTCTGCGTTTCCTTCCTGGCCATTTCCGATCCTGCCAGCCGGCCCGAACAGATAATCTTAACTCCTTTAGCTCCGGCGTTCATTGCAGACTCGCAAAACTGCTTCATTGTGCGCCTGAATGAGGCTCGTTTACCTAATTGCTCAGCAATTGCTTCAGCCACCAGGGTGGCATTAAGGTCCGGCTCTTTTATCTCGATAACATTGACATTTATCTGTCGACCCGTTAACACTTCAAGTTCTTCCCGTAACTTATCGACCTCACCACCCCTTGGGCCGATGACCACGCCGGGCCTGGCGCTATGCAGCGTTACTTTTACTTCGTTACGAGTTCGGACTATTTCGGTCTTTGCCACTGCACCTTTGGGCATACGACGGTTAAATCTGTCATCGACATACCGACGAATCTTCTGGTCTTCAACAAGAAATTCACCATAATCGGCCTTCGTAGCAAACCATGTACTCTGCCAACCAAGCGTTATCCCTGTTCTAAAACCTATTGGTGATACTTTCTGGCCCATAATCTCGTATCTCGTATTACTTTTCTGCTATTTACCAATTTGCCTATATTTGCGTTACCGTAACCTGTATATGGCAGGCTTTCTTGCGAATGGGATGCGCCCTGCCTCTGTCTTTTGGAATCCATCTTTTCGTACCTATGCGGATCCCTGCATCGTCAACACGGGCAGAACTTATATAAAGATTATCAACGTCAGCCTGCTGCTCATCTGCATCCGCAACGGCACTTCTTAAAACTTTGTCGATCATTGTTGCGGCACGTTTTCTTGTGAACTTCAGGATATCCATTGCTTCCTGAACTCCTCGGCCGGTTATCATCTCGGTAACCAATCGAGCCTTTCGTGCCGACATCGGGGCATAGCGACAATAAGAACACCAGTCGACCAAATCATTTACCTTAACGGATAAAGCAGTCGCCAAACGGCGAATATCATCCGCTCGCGGTTCGGGCTTGAAAAGGCCCTTTTGCCAGTTTTTCACAGCCACTATCGCTTTTTGGCTGTCAAATCCTCCCCTGGCAAGATGGCTGGCCAACTCATCCACACTTATCTGCTGTTCCCGGCAAAGCTCTTTTAGTTTATCAGCACTTAACATATTTACTGTAATGACCTTAATTCATTCTCAATTGAGTAGCAAAGTAAAGAATCCCTTCCTGCTCGTTTTGATTCTTCGTTAACGCTCCCAATTATCAATATTACTTTATTTTACTATTTTATCTTTTTGCTCGAATGACCTTTAAACATCCTTGTTGGCGAAAATTCACCTAACTTGTGTCCGACCATATCCTCGGTAATAAAGACCTTATGAAACATCTTACCGTTGTGGACCAGAAATGTGAAACCGACGAACTCCGGGACTATCGTACATCTTCTCGCCCATGTTTTTATTGGCTCACGAGAACCGGATTCCGTCTGCTTATTAACTTTAATAAACAGCTTATCATCAATGTATGGTCCTTTTTTAAGAGATCTTCCCATATTTTATGTCTCGTATATGTTTCGCTCACTTCGCGGCGAAATTACATGGATAATTGTTTCTGCCTCTTGCTCTTTCGTCTTCGAATAATTCTATTGTTACTCGGATTTCGTGGATTTCTTGTTTTTCCACCCTTTGCAAGCACGCCGGTGGGCGAACAGGGATGCCGTCCGCCATTTGCTCTACCTTCACCACCACCCATTGGATGAGCAACGGGATTCATTGCTTTTCCTCTTACGTGAGGTCTACGTCCCATGTGGCGTTTCCTTCCGGCTTTGCCGATTCGTACGTTCTGGTGATCAGGATTACTCACCCGGCCAATTGTTGCCCGGCACTCCTTACGAATCATCCGCATTTCACCGCTTGGTAAAACGATGGTAATCCAATTTCCTTCTTTTGCTACAATCTTTGCCGCGTTACCGGCGCCTCTAACAAGTTTTCCGCCCTGGCCGATCCTCATTTCGATATTGTGAATTTCCAGACCGGCTGGAATTGACGAAAGCGGCATTGTATTGCCAATTTTAGGCTCACAAGCGGCACCGCTTTCCACATGATCCCCAACCTTTATACCTAACGGCGCTAAAATATATCTCTTCTCACCGTCTTTATAATGCAGCAGGGATATAAAACAATTTCTGTTAGGGTCATATTCAATGGTTGCCACTTTGGCGGGGATGTCGTCTTTATTACGCTTGAAATCAATTATACGGTAAATTTTTCTTGCGCCGCCGCCTCTGAACCGAACAGTGGTTTTACCAGAATGGTTTCTTCCGCCATTCTTTTTGATCCGCTTGCAAAGAGACTTCTCTGGCCGGTCGGTTGTCAGCTCAGCATAATCATTTACCGAACTGTTTCTTCGTCCGGCACTTGTTGGTTTGTAAACTCGAATACCCATAACTCGTATCTCGTATGTTTCTTTTAGAATAAATCTATATGAAAATCGGGATCCAGGAACACAACAGCCTTTTTCCAGCTTGCTGTCATACCAAATGTTCTTCCTTTTCGACGATATTTACCTTTACGATTTGCAGTTCTTACCTTTTGCACTTTAACGTTGTATATTCTCTCCACAGCGTTTTTGATCTGGGTCTTGTTAGCCCGTTTATTCACTTCAAAGCTGTAGGCGCCTTTCGTATTCGCAAAGTGCATCCCCTGCTCTGTTATCAAAGGCTTTATTATTATATTATAATCATCCACACTAATTATCCGTATTTAAATATTGCAAGCTTATGTCATTCTGAACGGAGCGAAGCAAATTCAAGAATCCTTACTGTCTCCCTTGATATTCAGAACAAAAAATACATTAAGTTTTCACCTTAGTTACTAATTTTCGCTCGTCTTCTCTGCCACCAAGACAGACAAAAGAGCCTCTTTTGTAAACAGCATTTTACGATAGCTGCATATCTCGCCCGCGTTCAATTCGCCCACAGGCATAACCGTCACCTTCGGAATATTCGTAGCAGATTTGTAAATATTAACGTCTTCGGAGCTAATAGTCACGAGACAACTGCGTTCAATCTTCAAATTGTTCAAAATACTCACAAAATCCTTGGTTTTAGGCTTCTCGAAACTTAGTCCATCAACCACAACAACATTGTTACTCAAAAGCTTTGCCAATATTGCCGAATCCCTGGCTAACCTTCTTTGTTTCTTAGGCATACGTTTACGAAAATCTCTAAGGCTCTTGGCAAAAGTTACGCCGCCGCCGACACGTTTGCCCGTCCTAATGTTACCGACGCGTGCATTTCCCGTGCCTTTTTGCCTAAATAGCTTTTTGCTTGAGCCGGCCACCATACTTCTGCTTTTAGTTGCGGCTGTTCCCACACGCTTGTTAGCGTGACTCATAACAATAGCCTGCTTTAGCAAAGAGTATCTGACCGTCCCGCCCAAAGCTGTCTCATCGACCTTCAAGCTATCAACCTCTTTCCCATCCGTGTCATAAACAGCCAAATCAATCATTTTATTGTATCTCGTAACTGGCTTACCACTAACTATGCGTCTTGCTATTTTTTAGCACTACGGATAATGCAGTAGCCGCCGGCTGGGCCGGGTACGGAACCTTTCACGATTAATAAATTTTTCTCTTCGTCTATTGCTACCAGGTCATGGTTCTTTGTTGTAACCCGGCAGTTGCCCATATGACCGGCCATTTTCTTGCCTTTTTTAGGGCCAGGTCCGTGGCCGGCATCACTGGCGAAACTCGCTATTGAGCCAGGCGCTCTATGTTTCCGTTCCGTGCCGTGCGAGGCTGGGAATCCACCGAAACCGTGCCGCTTCATAACGCCCGCAAAACCTTTGCCCTTACTGGTTCCTACAACATCAACCGATTTCTCTTTCGAAAAAACAGCAACTGTGAGAGAATCTCCATCTTTATATTCTTTTTCGACGTCGTCCGGAAGCCGCATTTCTTTGATAAATTTCTTCGGCTCGGTATTGGCTTTATTGGCGTGTCCAATTTGCGGCTTTTTCCTGCGCACAGGCTTCACCTCATCGAAACCAAGCTGAATAGCGTTATAGCCGTCGGTCTCGGCACTCTTTACCTGCATAATTACGCAGGGACCGGCCTGTATGACCGAAACCGGCACTAATTTGCCCAATTCGTTATAAACCTGGGTCATTCCAACTTTTTTTCCCAATAGAATCGCCATAATCTCTTATCTCGTGATTCGATTCGCACTTCGCGAATTAGGCTTTAATCCTTACAAAAACCCCGGCCGGTACTACCAAACGATTCAGCACCTCGACTGTTCGTGCGTTGGCCTCGTGAATATCAATCAGACGTTTATGAGTCCTCAGCTCAAACTGCTCCCTCGATTTTTTATCGATGTGAGGACTTCTTAGAACAGTATATCTTTCAATTCGCGTCGGCAATGGTACCGGACCACTGACACGGGCATTGGTCTTTCGGGCGTGCTCGACTATCTCTTTAGCAGACGCATCAAGAGCCCTGTGGTCGTAAGATTCCATTTTAATTCGTATTCTTTCTGTTTCAGTAGCCATAACTTATCCTCTCGGCTGCCCGTACATTGCTCGATACTCTCGGCTTTTACAGGAACTGCTTTATATAAGCCTATAAGGCTTTGAAGTATATCGATTTATATGACAAAAACAACATAAAAAACTGTTTTTAGTCTATAGTTTTCCTGCTATCAACTAAACCTTTCTTATCTGATTCTGGCAGGAAAGGCCTTCTTAATTGATTATTGAATGATTATTGCTGATTTAATGTCATTTATTGCAACAAACAATTCGAAATTATTCAGTAATCAATCCTAAAAATCGCCTTCCTTAAGAGTTTGGATCCAAATTCGATTGCGGCTAATCCAAAACCATTTACGGGCTAAATACACCCCTAACAATGTTACGAAATCGTCCCTAATCATCAAATCACAGACATGCCACAGCCCAACTAAGGTTACGCAAAGCCATCCTTGGCGATGCTCGCTACGGCTGAAAACCTTGGAATCTATCACATAAACCAATCGCTGTCAATAAAAAGTGAAAAAATATATAAATTTAAAAACCGTTGATTGCTTAAAAAATAATCTGTTTCGCAATCTGCTCCGGGACCTTCTCGTAGCTTAACGGCTCCATTGTAAAGGTTCCCCTGCCGGCTGTTACACTTCTAATTTCGCTGGAATAACCAAACATTTCTACGAGTGGCACTTTAGCATCAATAACCTGCATATTTCCATGTATTCGACAATCAGTAATTAAACCCCTTTTTCCAAGCAAATTACCCTGTACTGCCCCAAAATTGGATTGTGGAACAATTACTTGAAGAAGCATTACCGGTTCAAGTAAGACTGTCTCTGCATTTTTAACCGCCTTTTCGACGGCTATAGATGCGGCCTGTTCAAAAGCTAAACTTGAAGAATCAACAGAATGAAATGAGCCATCCAGCAAAGTAACTTTAATCCCCACGATAGGATACCCCCCCAATACTCCACTGCTTAAAGCATCCAAGCTTCCCCTTTCCACATCAGGAATATACTCTCTCGGAACCGCATCAGCAGAAACTTTGCTCTGAAACTCAATTTCACTACTCCAATGGCCGTCCTCAGTAAGCAACGGCTCAACCTGTAAGATAACATGGCCGTATTGGCCATGACCACCTGTTTGGCGTATGAATTTGCCCTCCGCCTGTGCCGTCTTTGTAATTGCTTCCTTGTAGGCAACACGTGGCTTGCCGACTCTGATATCGACACCTTTGTCTCTTGTGAGCTTATGCTGAAGTATCTCCAGGTGCAGCTCGCCCATTCCGCAGATGATTGTCTGGCCCGTATCGGGGTCTTTCTTACATTCAAAAGTCGGATCCTCGCGTTTCAAGGCAGACAGTGCATCTGCCAATTTTGCTTTCTCAGCGGTGGTTCTGGGCTCAATCGACATATTCATGACCGTCTGTGGAAATGTAATACTCGGCAGAGAAACAGGTTTCTTAGGATCACAAATAGTATCACCTGTGAGTGTTTGTTTTAGTCCTACAACCGCAACGATGTCACCGGCCCTGGCTGAATCCAGAATTTTCCGCTCATTTGCGTGCATTTCAAATATTCTTGTAATATTCTCACGCTTATTGCGATTTGTATTCAAAACTCTACTGCCGGACTTCAATCTGCCTTGGTAAATCCGCAGAAAACTCAAATCGCCGTGTATATCGCTGGTGATCTTATATGCGAGCGCCACCATACTGCCGTTAAGGTCGCACTTAATAGATATTATTTTGTTCTTATCGGTCGGTTTATATCCTGTGAGAACCTCTTTGTCCAATGGAGAAGGCAGATACGCCAGGACACCATCGAGAAGCCTTTGAACGCCGATATATTTTAAGGCGGACCCAACAAAAACAGGATGAAGCTTGTTGCTCAAGGTCCCTTTTCTAATTGCCCTTACAATCATTTCAATATTGATTGGCTTGTCATGGACGTAAGTGTCCATGAGTTCACTGTCATATTCGGCCGCAAGCTCAATCATCTGGTTTCTTTGCTGCTGGGCAGCTTGTTTCAGTTCAGCGGGAATCTCAGTTTCTTCAAAAGTTGCTCCCATCTTCTCGGTCTGATAGAAAACCGCCTGCATCTTTATAAGGTCTATTACTCCGGCAAAGGAATCCTCCGCCCCAATAGGAACCTGTAATATGATTGGATTTGCAAGGAGCTTATCCTGAATACTATCAATTGTCATCTCAAAGTCGGCGCCAATTTTGTCCATCTTGTTCACAAAGCAGAGGCAAGGCAGATTGTATTTTTGCCCCTGTCTCCAGACAGTCTCGCTTTGAGCTTGTACTCCTTCGCTGCCATCGAATACTGCCACTGCTCCATCGAGAACGCGCAACGATCTTTCGACTTCAGCGGTAAAGTCAATATGTCCCGGCGTATCGATAAGGTTGATTTCAAAATCCTTCCAGGGACATTTCGTCACGGCTGAAGTGATAGTAATACCTCTTTTTTGTTCCTCCTCCATAAAATCCATAACCGCAGTACCGTTATGGACTTCTCCCATTTTATATGTTTTGCCCGTATAGTAAAGTATGCGCTCGGTTACCGTTGTTTTGCCGGCGTCGATATGAGCCATGATTCCGATATTGCGTAGTTTTTCCAGAGCGCTCGGCATTTTACTATTCTCATGTCTTATAGAAGGGCAATCCCATGCAGTTGCTTTGTTACGCACAAGGGCCTTGTCCTACACGGCAATATACACGCTGCAACACTATATAAGAAAACTGCCACGGTCATTCACAGAAACACACCGTGGCAGTTATAAACAACAATTTTTACCAGGCGAAGTGAGCAAACGCCTTATTCGCCTCAGCCATTCTATGGATGTTCTCTCGTGTTGTCATCGCACCACCGCTTTCGTTATAGGCATCTAATAATTCGGAGGCCAAACGCGCGCTCATTGGTTTGCCCTTTTTAGACCTGGCTGAGGCTAAAATCCATCTGAAGGCGAGTGATTGTTGGCGCTTGGAATTTACCTGCATCGGTACTTGATAACTGGCCCCCCCAACACGTTTACTGCGAACCTCAATCAACGGTTTAACGTTGTTGATGGCCTTTTCGAACACTTCAAGAGTACCAACGTCCTTGACCTTCTCGTTTATAATATCCATGGCATCATAAAAGACTTTCTGTGCAGTGCTTTTTTTGCCGGCCAACATCAGGCAGTTTATGAATTTCGAAACCAATTTGCTGCTAAACTTCGGATCCGGCTTTAATTGTTGACTTGAAGCGGTAAACTTTTTAGACATTATTTTCCTCTATTTGGTTATGATTCACTGATCTAACCGGTCACCATATAACCAATTCATTTTGCTTTCTTTGCTCCATATTTACTTCTGCCCTGCTTACGATCAGCCACACCGGCACAGTCGAGGACTCCCCGGACAATATGATACCGGACACCCGGCAGGTCCCTGACCCGGCCTCCGCGAATGATTACGGTGCTGTGCTCCTGAAGGTTGTGATCAATGCCCGGGATGTAAGCTGTAACCTCCTTGCCATTGGTCAGCCTCACACGGGCGATTTTTCGTAACGCCGAATTCGGCTTCTTCGGCGTCTGAGTCCTTACGATCAGACACACTCCTCGCTTTTGCGGCGAACCGCTGATATCGGATACCCGCTTGCGACCCTTCGATTTCGACCGCGGCTGTCTAACTAACTGATTGATAGTGGGCATAATATTCGTAATTCCTGATTTTTAATTATACAGTATTCTCTTTGGTCATTAACAAAACAGCCCATTATTGTAATATAAGTTGCGCAAAATCCAAGAGATTTCGCCTTCAAATACAAATATTTTATAAATAATTCAAATATATAAGCATTTGTGTCTTAAGAATCGGGAAATATGCAAGATAAATACGTTGTAGAATTGTAACTCGAACTCACAAACTGTATTATCCAAAACAACTTTATCGACGACAGCACTGTTCTAACTGGTTATTGCTCTACCTGACTTATAAGATTTTTCCTTTGACATATATCCCTCAAGGTGATATAATATTTATATATTAGGAGGAATGGTGAGGAGGCTTCCTTATTGCACCAGATCGAGCTTTCCGCCAGATAAGAAGATTATTATAAGACCATAGCAGCAAGCATGAGAATAAACAGAAAACTGCCTGAACCAGGAGCAGGATTCTATTGTAAAGATACGCATAATAAGTAAATGAAGTCTCTTTGAACTTTTGCTATAATCCTGAATAGAACTACAAATTGAACTTACTCTGGATATGC
The DNA here is from genome assembly GCA_965372295.1 of uncultured Phycisphaerae bacterium. Taxonomy (GTDB): domain Bacteria; phylum Planctomycetota; class Phycisphaerae; order Sedimentisphaerales; family Anaerobacaceae; genus JAFGPJ01. The sequence goes on along the minus strand of CBDVBU010000004.1, from coordinate 13,425 downwards.
CTTAATAAAACAGGGACAGAAGGAGAGGATTGGTGATTAGCCTAAGATTGGAAAGTAGAAAGGATGACCGTCAATAATCTCATAGACAAATTGATAAAGTACTTCTCTTGGCTATATTTTAGACATTGGGAAAGATGGGAACTGCTGATAATAGTATTAATATGTCTGGTTCTGCTACTATTGATTATATGGCAACAGCAAAAGGGTACAACCAAAAGTGTATATGTAAATCAGGTCAGAGAACGCTCACCTATAATCGGCGTCAAATTAGCCGACAATAGAAGCCACTTGAAAATCGAAGACTTGAAAAAAGACCGTTCAGCTTCTTTACCCAAAAATCACACGAAACAAAAGAAAACAAAAGAACAATTAGAGAAGTTGAATGAACAAATTCAACAACTCCAACTCGAAATCGGCAAACATAAGCAAATTGAGGTACGCCTTGAGCAGCATGTCACCGAATTAACGGCTGCAAACGAAAAACTCCAGCACAAAGCTGCCGTAAATAATCAGGTCAAGCAACAAGCAAGGAAGCAAATCGGTGAGTTAACAGCCTCCAAAAAACAATCCATTCACAGAACGAACGCTCGCAAGCAATCTGACAGGATTCTTAGAGAAAAGACTGAGAAAGTTAGAGTATCGAAAGAACTCAGAGAACAACCGTTGGATGTTCAAAAACTTAAAGCCATAGCAGAATTGGCAAAGCAAATTCAGAGACGCCCCCGGCAATAGCAATAGTATTACTAATTCGAATTGCTATTGCCACCCAATCAGTTCTGTAAAACAGAAACTAAGAGTAATTCCCACAGGTAAAGCCCTACTGACTGATTTTGAATCAATTGATTCCCAAGGCTTCTCTGACAGCAGCATCTGCCTTTGCCTCAGCCTCTTTGGCTTCCTTGATTTCCTCGACCTCTTCAAATTCCTTCGGAAGCGGAGCTTCAACAAGGTGCTTGACCTTTATTTCCAAATGCGGTTTGAAAGCCGTACCGGCCGGTATAAGATGGCCGAGTATTACATTTTCCTTTAGGCCGTGAAGTTCATCTATTTTACCGGCCAAAGAAGCCTCCGTCAGAACTTTCGTTGTTTCCTGGAAGCTGGCTGCTGCTATAAAACTCTCCGACCACAGCGAAGCCTTCGTAATACCTAAAAGTAATGTATTGGCAGTTGCCGGTTTGGCTTTTTGACCCGTTGCTCCTTTGCCGCCAATGTTTTCGATCTTTTCGTTGATACCGGCCAGCTCTTTCTTGTCGATAATTTGGTCGACCTTTATATCAGTCGCATCCCCAACATCGGCAATCTTAAGGCTATTCATCAATATTTCATTCTCTTTTTTGAACACGAATTTATCTACGACTTCGCCCGGCAAAAACGAGCTGTCGCCAACAGTCTCAATCTCGATTTTTCGCATCATTTGAGAACAGATTATTTCAATATGTTTATCGTTGATATTGACATTTTGTGAACGGTAGACATTTTGGATTTCTATCGTTAAATATCTTTGCAGGGCTTCTTCACCTTTAATTCGCAGAATATCATGCGGCACCAACGGGCCGTCTGTCAGGGCGTCACCTGCTTCGGCAAGGTCACCGGTGTGGACGTTCAAGTGGCGATCGCGTGGAACATGGTGTTCCTTTTCCATGCCGGATTCACTTCTGATTGTAATCGTCATTTTGCCCTTGCGTTTATCGCTTCTTAGTTCGACCCGCCCGCTGATCTCAGCCATAGCTGCAGGATCTTTGGGTTTACGTGCTTCAAACACCTCGGTAACTCTGGGCAGACCTCCTGTTATGTCCTGCGTGCCTCCGCTGGCTCTGGGCTGATGTGCGAGCAATTGTCCGGCCTGAACCTGCTCGCCCTCGATAACTTCAATTCTTGCTCCTGCAGGCAAATAGTGAACATCGAGTATTTTGCCGTCGGGGTCCTCTATGATAATTTGAGGATGCTTGTCACCCTTATGCTCGATTACTACCGGCTTGCCGGCTTGTCCTTTTCGCTCCTCTTCAATGCCAATGGTCTCGCCTTCGATAACATCAACGAATCGTATAAGACCGGTTACTTCCGCCAAAATCGGCGTACGGTGCGGGTCCCACTTGAACAGAAAGGCCCCGACCTTAACTTTTTGACCGTCATCAACCAAAACAGTAGCCCCATATGGCACTTTGAACCTGTCAAGCTCTCGGTCTTTTGCATCAATAATAGCTATTTCGCCATTGCGCTTAAGTGCCACTGTCGCTATTTTGCCCTCTTCTTGCTCGATTTCAACCGCATTTATGTCGCGATACTGAACCTTTCCTGCATGTGTGGCTTTTTGTTCCCTTTCAAGAATAGCTATTTCGGCGACTCCTCCTGTATGGAATGTCCTTAATGTCAATTGTGTTCCCGGTTCTCCAATGGATTGTGCCGCCACAATACCCACAGATGAGCCTTGTTCGACTAATTGTCCGGTACTCAAATCCAAACCGTAACACTTCGCACAGACTCCAAACGGACTGTCACAGGTCAGCGCACTTCTGACCCTGATGGCATCAAGGCCTAAAGCCTCGATTTTTGACGCCGCTTCCTGGTTTATTACCTCATTCTCGTGCACGATCATTTCATCTGTTACCGGATTACGAATATTGTCTCTGGCTGTTCTGCCGATAATAAGCTGAGAAAGAGGAACATTAATTTGCTCTCCTTTACTGACCGTACCTTTGGTAATCCCCTGTAAGGTCTGACAGTCGTGTTCAATAACGATTAGATTTTGTGCCACGTCGATAAGTTTTCTTGTAAGATATCCTGAATTCGCAGTCTTTAATGCAGTATCCGCCAGTCCTTTACGCGCTCCGTGCGTCGAGCTAAAGTACTCAAGCACACTTAAGCCCTCTCGGAAGTTTGATTTAATAGGTGTCTCAATAATCTCTCCACTGGGCTTTGCCATCAGCGCTCTCATTCCCGCAAGCTGCTGAATCTGATCAACACTTCCTCGTGCCCCGGAATCACTCATAAGGTATATCGGATTCAGGTACGGCGTGCCATCTGCTTTAACATCTTGCTTCAAGCCTTGCATCATCTCGTTGGTCACCTCAACTCGGGCATTCGTCCAAGCATCAATAACCTGATTATATCTTTCGCCCTCGGTCAAAACGCCATTGTTGTAATTCTTGCGGATTTTGGCGACCTTCTTCTCGGTCTCATCAATAATATCAGCTTTTCTTACAGGAATCTTCAGATCCGTAATCCCAAAACTCAAGCCTGCTAATGTGGCATACTTGAAGCCTAAGTCCTTTATTCTATCGAGCAGATCTACTGTTTCGGCTGAGCCTGTAAATTCAAAACAGTTACTAATTACCTGGCTGAGCATTTTCTGAGACATTGTTACATTATAAAACGGCATTCCATCAGGAAGTATATCGTTGAATATGCACCGGCCAACTGTCGTTTCAATAGCCTTTGTATTTTGAACTTTGTCTGAATCTGTAATGATCTTAGGATTAGCGAGGCGAACTTTAATCTTTGTTTGCAAATCGATTTTGCCTGTTTCGAGGGCCATTATTGCTTCAAAAGTATCTCGGAACAGTCTCAACTTTTCAGTTTTCGGGGCATCACGAGTTTCCAAATAGGTTAAATAGTAATTCCCCATTACCATATCTTGAGACGGTCCAACCATTGGCGAGCCGTTTGACGGCGAAAAAATATTGGCAGTCGTCATCATCAAGATATAAGTTTCCGCCTGCGCTTCGACACTCAACGGCAGATGCACTGCCATCTGGTCGCCGTCGAAGTCAGCATTGAAACCTCTGCAAGCTAACGGGTGAAGCATAATAGCATTGCCTTCAACGAGCACAGGCTCAAAGGCCTGAACACCCATTCGATGGAGGGTGGGAGCACGGTTTAACAGAACAGGGTGCTGGTGAATGACCTCTTCCAGGATATCCCAGACCTGCTCATCACGCCGCTCAATCATCCTCTTGGCACTTTTAATCGTATCGGCCAATCCGTGTTGTTTCAGCTTGCGAATAATGAACGGTTGGTACAGTTCCAGGGCTATTTTTTTCGGAAGGCCACATTGATAGAGTTTAAGATCAGGACCTACAACAATTACTGACCGAGCTGAATAGTCTACGCGCTTGCCAAGCAGGTTCTCTCGAAATCGGCCCTGTTTGCCCTTAATCATATCGGTTAATGACTTAAGCGGCCGGTTATTGCTACCAAGAACAGACCTGCGGCAACGTCCGTTGTCCATCAGTGAATCTACTGCCTGCTGAAGCATCCGCTTCTCATTGCGTATAATCACTTCGGGGGCATTGAGGTCCATAAGCTTCTTCAAGCGGTTATTTCTATTGATAATTCTTCTGTAGAGATCATTCAGATCGCTTGTAGCAAAATTGTCTCTCTCGAGTAAGACCAGAGGCCTTAAATCCGGTGGAATAACAGGTATTACCTCCATTACCATCCAGTGAGGTTTATTTTTACTGTTTTTGATCTGGTTAATAATCTTGAGCCGTTTTGTGAGATCTTTAATCTTCTGCTTGCTGTTTGTCTTTATAATCGCCTGCGTAAGCTGGTTGCTGACTTCATCGAGTTCGAGGTTTTCAAGCAGTGCTTTAATGGCTTCGGCTCCCATTGCTGCGTTGAATGTTTTTCCATATTTGTTCGTAGCATCCTTGTAATCTTCTTCGGTGAATAGTTGCCCGGTTTTTAATGGTGTTTGTCCGGGATCAGTAACGACATATTCCTGAAAATATATAATTTTCTCGAGGTCAGCGCTTTTCATAGCCAAAAGGTTGCCAAGCCGATTAGGTATGGCTTTGAAAAACCATATGTGCACAGCCGGGGCGGCGAGATTGATATGCCCCATTCGTTTTCTTCGCACTCGACTATGTGTAACTTTTACACCACATCGGTCGCAAATTATTCCCTTAAACTTCGTTCCTTTGTATTTGCCGCATGCACATTCCCAGTCGCGTTCGGGTCCGAATATTCGTTCACAGAACAGACCGTCTTTCTCCGGCCGATAAGTACGGTAGTTAATGGTCTCAGGTTTTCGTACTTCACCGAAAGACCAGCTACGAATATCATTAGGTCCAGCTAACGAGATCTTGACTGAACCGTAATCATTAATGCGATCGTAAATACTTCCTAACATTTAAGGCCCCTTACAATCGGTATGTCGTAATTCTATAATCAAGGATCATTCTTATAGAGCGGCGATTCCAAGCCGTTTTTTCTCAAGCTGAATGTTTAATCCCAATCCTCTTAACTCATTGCACAATACGTCGAATGATAATGGTGTACCAGCTTCAAGGGTGTTTTGTCCTTTGACCATTGATTCGTAAATTTTCGTTCGTCCCTCAACATCATCACTTTTTACGGTAAGCATCTCTTGCAGTGTATAAGCAGCCCCGTATCCTTCCAATGCCCAAACTTCCATTTCTCCGAATCTTTGCCCGCCGGTTCTGGCTTTGCCGCCTAATGGCTGCTGCGTAATCAGGCTATATGGCCCGGTTGCTCGTGCGTGAATCTTGTCATCGACAAGATGATGCAATTTCATCATGTAGATGTATCCGATGGTTGCGGTTTGATCAAACGGCTTACCTGTCCTGCCATCATACAATTGAATCTTCAAAGTGTCTGGTATATTCACAAATAACTCACCGGGTGACGGCACTCGTTTTTCCTCTTCGAGTTCGGTCTTTCGTTCGCTCATAAGCTCGTTCGCTTCGGCCGTTAACCTTTGGATATCATCTTCATTAGCACCATCGAATACCGGCGTAATAGCATTAAAGCCCAATACTTTCGCCACCCAGCCGAGATGAGTTTCGAGAATCTGGCCTACATTCATTCGGCTCGGAACACCGAGAGGATTCAATAATATTTCAAGAGGCGTACCATCTTCGAGAAACGGCATATCCTCCTCAGGCATAATCTTGGCTATAACGCCCTTGTTACCATGACGTCCAGCCATTTTATCGCCAATTGACAATGATCTTTTAATTGCGACGTAGATTTTTACCATCTGCAAAACTCCGCTTGGCAATTCGTCGCCGTGTTTCAGGTTTACAATCCTGTGGGCCCTCTCTTCCTGAATTTCAGAAATCTTGGCCCAGAATCTGTCTACGATTTTTTGCGCATTGTCCCGGAGCGAAGCGGGCTTGATCCACTTGATATTAAAGCCTTCTATCTGTTCATAAATAACCTCATCATCAGTGCTTGCGCCGACTTTCTGACGTGTGGACGGATCGACGATATTGACGTTGAATTTTTTGTGGATAGCATCAATCATTTGCCTGAATGTCACACATTCTTTGGTCTTCATTTGCTTTTCATAATCTTTTATCTGGATTGCCAGCTCTTTTTTCTGTTCCTCCGTGCCGGCACCACGCCGGTTGAATCGCTCCGCTTTTATTACTACTCCTTCATATCCGCTGGGCAGTTCGAGCGAGTCATTTTTGACATCTTCCCCGGCTCTGCCGAAAATGGCGTGCAGCAGTTTTTCTTCAGGCGTCAATTCCGTTTTGCTTTTTGGCACCACTTTACCTACGAGAATATCGCCGGGGCAGACCCTTGTTCCTTCCCGCACTACTCCGTATTCATCAAGATTCCGAAGGGCTCTTTCACTAACATTGGGAATATCGCAGGTAAATTCCTCTTTGCCGAGGCGTGTCTCCCGAACTTCGGCTGTAAATTCATCGATGTGGATGCTCGTAAAGCTGTCGTTCTTACATAGTTTTTCGCTGATGATAATAGCATCCTCAAAGTTAAAGCCGTCAAAAGAGACGAATCCCACAAGAACGTTTTTACCGAGCGCCAATAGGCCATCGGCAGTGCCCCCGCCGTCAGCTATGACCTGACCTGCCTTAACCTTCTCTCCCATCTGAACTATAGGTTTTTGATTAAGACACGTTCTTTCATTTAATCCAATATATTTGGCCAGTTTATATTCATCCGTATGGTTAATGACTATATTGGTTGCGTCGACATCGGTAACGACACCGCTGTTTGTGGCACGGACGACCATGCTTGAATTCTGGCCGACTACTGCTTCCATACCGGTGCCAACCAAAGGCGGTTCGGTCTTTAGCAACGGAACTGCCTGTCGCTGCATGTTCGAACCCATCAAGGCCCTGTTTGCATCGTCGTGTTCAAGAAACGGGATAAGTGAAGCCGAAATCCCAACAATTTGTTTGGGTGAAATATCAACGTAGTCTACATCGTCGCTGGAGACATGGGCCAATTCACCACCCTTTCTTGCAAGTACAAAACCTTTTCTGATTTTGTTGTTCTGGGGGTCGATGGCGCTCGGGGGTGCAAATATTACTTTCATTTCCTGATCGGCACGCAGGTACTCGACGCTGTCAGTAACCTTGCCGTTCTTGACTTTGGTATACGGTGTAAGTAGAAATCCATATTCGTCAATCGAAGCGAATATTGCCAACGAAGCAATCAGGCCGATATTCGTGCCCTCGGGGGTTTCAATCGGACAAATTCTGCCGTAATGGCTGATATGAACGTCACGAACTTCAAAGCCCGCCCGCCTTCTATTTAGTCCGCCAGGCCCAAGAGCGGATAGACGTCTCTCATGAGTCAATTGGCTCAAAGCATTAGTCTGATCAACAACCTGGCTCAACTCGCCACGACCGAAGAAATAGTTGATACTGCTCGATACGCTCTTGGAATTCACCAAATCCGCAATACGCAGGGTCTGTTCAACGTCTCTTTTCATACTCATCCGTTCCTGGACGGTCCTGCGCAGCTTAAGCAGACCCTTTCTGATTTCATCAGCCGCGAGCTCGTCGATCGTACGCAACCTTCTGTTGCCCAGATGGTCGATGTCGTCAACATGTCCTTCATTATTGCGTAAGCCCGTTATGTACTTCATAGTATTGAGGAAGTCTTCAGGCCGAAGCGTCATCTCATTTTCGCTAATGTTCTGGTCAAACTTACGATTTATCCTGAACCTGCCAACTTTCCCGAGACGGTAGCGGTTCGAATCAAAGAATTTCTCTGCAAAGAAGGTTTTCGCCTTCTCTTTATTGGGTGGATTGCCGGGTCTCAATCTCATATAAAACTTCAACAATGCTTGTTCGTGGCTTTGGCAATCATCCTCGGCAATGGTGTTTAAGATGAGAGTATCTCGAACATTCTCAATAACTTCTATAGTAATTGATTCTTTAGACTTTTTGGCTTTTGTTTGTTTCTTAGCACTTTTCGCTTTGGGCGTTGCATACGCTGCCTGAATTAAAGAAGCCTTATCACTGATTTGAGCGCCGGCTTTGACTATGATTTCACCGGATTCTTTGTCCACGATCGGTTCGACGGCCCACATTGTCGGCATAAGTTTAGTAACCGGCACCGTTTTTGTTGGATAAAATAAGCGCAGGATTTGCTCCGTCGTACTATAGGCAGGATCCATAGCCCGCAGAAAAATGGTTGCCGGTATCTTGCTGGACTGGTCAATTCTGACAACCAAAGTATCTTTGTTTGAAACACCTATCTCTATCCAACTGCCTCTTTCCGGTATGACTCTACCGCCATGCAGCACCCTATCGCCTTCTTTGCTTTCGATAAGAAAATCAACACCTGGACTTCGGTGCAATTGGCTTACTATAACACGCACCGCCCCATTGACAATGAACTCACCACCGCCTATCATAACCGGCATTTCGCCAAGATACATTGCCTGCTCAGCCAAATCTTCGCCTTCTTTTGTACGCAATCTGCACCAGATTTTCAGAGGGTAGCCGTAGGTCAGTCGTAACTGCCGGCACTGCATAGGTGTATAATGCGGCTTTTCCAGTTCGTAGTAGAGGTATTCCAAAAGCATTTTCTTATCATAGCTTTCGATAGGAAACGTCTCCTGGAAAAGAGTTTCGAGCCCGACACACTTTCTTTTCGTTGGTGTCTCGTCTTTTTGCAAAAAGTGCTCGTAACTGCTTCTCTGTATCGCCACGAGGTCCGGAATATCAACGGCGTCGCGTACTTTACCAAAACTACGAGTGGTTTGGCCTGCAATAATCTCACGCATTACTTATCTCCAGCATTAAATGCCCCAAACGCCCCGAAGGAGTAACCTTACCTGGCGGCCCAAACTTCAGTGTCCCATAAGGACAGGCGCATAGTTCTGCCCCTACTTACGCTAATTCGACTACTGCACCAACAGCTTCGAGCTTCTTTTGGGCTGCTTCAGCATCTTCCTTACTCAGGCCCTCCTTGACCGGCTTGGGAACGTTATCCACAAGATCCTTGGCTTCTTTGAGTCCCAATGCCGTTAAAGCCCTTACCTCCTTGATAACCTGAATCTTCTTATCGCCGAATTCTTTGAGAATTACGTCAAAAGTGGTTTTCTCCTCTTTTTCCTCGGCCTGGCCTTGCACAGCAGGGCCTGCCATGACCACAGCGCCGCCGGCAGCCGGCTCGATACCATGTTCTTCCTTGAGATAGTCGCCTAACTCCTTGGCTTGCATCAGTGTCAGACCGACTATTTTATCGCCAATCTTCTTAATGTCGCTGCTCCATTTTTTTTCCTGCTCATCCTTCGCTTTTTTTGCCTCTTTAGCAGGTTTTTCTTCTTTTGCTTCTTTCTTTTCTGTAATTTCCTTCGCTTGTTCTTCCGCCATTTCTATTAACTCCTATTACTTGATACCCGGTGGTAGCCGAAACTACGCCGTTCCGTTTAACCCCTTCCAAAAGACAGGTACAACCACACAGGCAATTTAGTGTTTCGTTTTATGCCGCCTGTTTCTCGCTTCCTTCTGCGATCTTCTCTATGCAACCTGCAATCACTCCCGCAGGAGCACCAACGATTGCAGCCAATCTGGCCGCTACCGACTGTGTCAAGTTGACAATTTCACCCAGCAATTCCACTCGCGTCGGCATCTTTGAAAGTTCCTCTGCCGCCTTTGCGTCTAAAGCTGAGCCGTCAAGAAAGGCGCCCTTAATCTCCATTGCCGGAACCTTCTTGATCCAATCGACCATCTCTTTCGCAACATCAACGATACTATCACCACCGTAGGCAATAGCACAGGGACCGCTAAAAAGCATTGCCGCCTGTTCCATCTTTTGATTGCACAATGCTTTCCTAAACAACGAGTTCTTAACTACTGACAATCTGATATTTTTTCCGCTAAGCTCGCCTCGCATTATATTATTGTCAACTCCCCCCACGCCTTTAGTGTTGATAATCAAAAAATCTTTGATGTGTTCATTGACAATCTTCTTTTCCAGTTCCGACTGAAGTAAATCTTTCACGTATTTGCTCATTTTTCGTATCCCGCATTTCGTGCCGTGTTATCGATAATTCAATAATCAGTAATCAACTGTTATGCCGGGGCTCATTGTCGCAGATACACACATTTTTTTGATGTATGTACCTTTGGTTACCGCCGGTTTGATCTTCCTTATATGCGAAACAAACGCCTCGAAATTTTCTACCAGCTTTTCGGTCGCGAAGCTTTGTTTTCCAATTACTACATGGACATTACCGCCCGGATCATTCCTAAACTCGACCTTGCCTGCTGCAAATTCGGCTACTGCGGGTGCAACATCCATAGTTACAGTACCGTTCTTAGGCGATGGCATCTTTCCCTGGGGTCCGAGCATGCGGCCGAGTTTGCCTACTTTGCCCATCACCTTCGGCGAGGCGATAGCCACATCGAAGTCCATCCAGCCATCCGTAACTTTTTTAATTAGCTCATCGCAGCCGGCTTCAATAGCGCCGGCTTTTTGAGCCGCCTCAATATCCGAATCATCACAGAAAGCGATGACCTTTTTCTGTTTACCTATCCCGTTAGGCAGGGATATCGAGCCTCGAACCAACTGATCTGCCTGCTTCGGGTCTATGCCTAAGTGCAGCACGCATTCGATGCTCTGGTCAAACTTCACAGATTTAAATGACTTAACTTTTTCGACAGCCTCTGGTAAACTAACCGTTTCTTTGTTTAGTTGCTGCGATTCTTGTTTATATCTTTTACTTCTAACTCGCATAGTTAATATCTCGTATCATGTACAAGTTCTTTACTAATCAATTATTTCCACGCCCATACTTTGTGCGGTACCTCTTATAATTTTTTCCGCCTGATCCAGGTCGTACGCGTTCAAATCCTTAAACTTGGTCTCGGCGATTTTTCGCACTTGCTCGGCACTTACTTTTCCTACCTTCTCTTTATTTGGGATACCGCTACCCTTTGCTATTTCGGCTGCCTGTTTCAACAATACCGCCGCCGGAGGGCTTTTGACTTCAAAAGTAAAACTTTTGTCCGCAAAGACGGTTATTACGACTGGTACGATGGTTCCGTTCAGGCTCTTCGTTCGCTCGTTGAACTGCGAAACGAATTGACCTATATTTACCCCGTGTTGACCTAAAGCAGGCCCGACCGGAGGAGCCGGCGTTGCTTGGCCGCCCTTTGCCTGCAATTTAATTTTTACCAATACTTCTTTTGCCATAATCTCATATCTCTTGCTCTATTTGAGGATTGAGTTACAAATCATGCTTTCTCAATCTGCCAATACTCAATGTCCAGCGGCGTACTTCGGCCGAAAATCGAGACAATTACCTTAACAATCCCTCGCTCAGGATCAATCGAATCGACAACGCCTTCAAAGTTTTCAAACGCTCCTTCTCTAATCTTAATCATATCACCCTTCGTAAACTCGACTCTGATGCTTGGTGCTCCTTCAGGCTTTTTAGCCTCATCAAGCATCTTTGCCACCTCCGTATCCCGCATCGCAGTTGGAAATCCTTCCGTGCCAATAAAATCTCCGACGCCAGACGTCCCCTTGATCATGAACCAGGCTTTTTCCGGTACCCTGCCATCCTCTGTCGACTCCATTTCCATAAAAACATAGCCGCGATACTTGGGTTTTGTCTGGACCATCTGTTTACTGCCACGAATACGTTTAATTTTGTCAATAGGAACCTCTATCCTTCCAATAACATCCGTCAAGCCATCCTTTTCAACCTTTCGGGTAAGCGCTTCTTTGACTTGCACTTCCTTATTTGACGCAACTCGCAAAACGTACCACTGCATATTAACACCTTATATTATATCCCTTTCGAGATACGATTTAGCTCAGAAGCCATGAAAACAATGTTCTAAAACCAACATCTGTAGTTCCAAGAAGTATTGCCATCGAAATGACAAACATAATAACTATAAATGTCGATACGGCTATTTCCTGCCTGCTCGACCAGCTAACCTTTTTCATTTCGCCTTCGGCGGCGATCAAAAAATCAGCAAGTGACGGTTTATTAACCAACCAGAAAATCAAAAGGGCCAAGATAACAAACAAGCCGGCAGGCACCATAGTCTCAACCCACAATCCTATGTCGCCGGCCTGCAATTTTTTGTATAGCTGCAAACAACCCAATCCCGCAATTATCGCTATGGCAAAAGCACTGCAGAGCCTTGTATATTTGCCCTGACCACGTTTGTAAATATCAAAAACCATATCGACCTCATATCTATTAAACAGAAGCGAATCTACCAGCCTCTCATCTCGCCTCATTCTTCAAAACAGGCCAGGGAGGAATCGAACCCCCAACCTTCGGTTTTGGAGACCGACGCTCTGCCAATTGAGCTACTGGCCTATTTAATTGACCATTTATTTTTTTTTGTTGATTATCTGCAATCGCTTAAACGCCAAAATATGTACTCTTCGGTATTTCGATTATTTGCGTCGTATCTTGTGAACAGTATGCTTACGTTCATTTTTGCAGAATTTTTTGAGTTTTATTTTGGGCGTACCTTCTGCTACACTAACACTTGTGCGATAGTTTCTGTTGCTGCACTCGCTACATTCAAGCCAGACATACTCCCTTTTGCTCTTCTTTTTTGCCATAAGATTCATCCCAACCAAGCAGGGCTAATTACCTATAAATTCTCCGGTTACCATTCAGATAGCCGCCTGGACACGTTTGGCTGGTTTTAGCACCCTTTTATTGACGCTCACAGATCCCAGATAGTTATTTTATTCAATAATCTTCGTTACCACACCAGCCCCGACTGTCCGGCCGCCCTCACGAATAGCAAAGCGAAGGCCTTCTTCCATAGCGATTGGATTAATAATCTCCACGTCCATCGCGATGTTATCACCAGGCATACACATCTCGGCAGTCTTGCCATCCCTGCTCATTAACGCATGAACCGAACCGGTTATATCGGTTGTTCTGAAGTAAAATTGTGGCTTATATCCTGAGAAGAACGGAGTATGGCGACCGCCTTCCTCCTTGGTTAGAACGTAGACCTCAGAATGAAACCTGGTATGTGGCGTAATGCTACCGGGTGCCGCGACAACCTGTCCCCGTTCCAAATCCTTCTTTTCAACGCCTCTTAAAAGCAACCCGACGTTATCCCCGGCCTGGCCGTCATTGAGCGTCTTATTAAACATCTCCACCCCGGTAACAACAGTCTTGCGTGTTTCATTTGCAAGCCCAACGATTTC
>CBDVBU010000003.1:0-36816 GCA_965372295.1 uncultured Phycisphaerae bacterium | reverse complement strand
CCCTATCAGGTAGTCGTCTATATGCCGGGGAGCAGTGCCAACAAAAGCAAGACATTTAAGGACTTGCCCGAAAGGCATTCCACGGAACTGATCCTCACTTGTGGGCGAGCGCTTTTGTTTCCCGTGTACAAGGGAACCTACGAACGCGGAGTCGACAATTTGCCCAGCATTCATGCGTCGCCCCTAACGTTTAGAGACTTGTTTATCCGAAGTGTAAAGGACCTAAGGAGATCGATCGACTACCTAGAAACCCGCAATGATATCGACAGCGAAAGAATCGCCCACTGCGGCATGAGCGCCGGGGCCGCACTGGCCATACCCGTGCTGGCTGTGGAAGACCGTTTCAAAGCGGCCGTCTTGATTTCAGGAGGATTTCCTACCTGGGACTCGACGGCGCCGACATCTACTCTCGATCCGGTCAGTCACGCCTCCAGAATCAGAATACCGGTTCTGATGGTCAACGGCAAAGAGGATTTTGTTTTCCCTTATGCAACCTCACAACTGCCGATGTACGAGTTCCTGGGCACTCCCGAAGCACACAAGAAACACCAGGTGTATCCCGGCGGACATGGTCTCCTTGGTCTCTTTCGCAAACAGATTCGAGAAGATATGCTCGAGTGGCTGGATCGCTACCTGGGACCTGTTAAATCAAAGTAGCTAAGAAGATAGCGCATGCGAACTATCTTAGAAATTTGAATTGTAAGGGCTGGCGAGTCGCTTGACTTGGCCGTCATACTCACCAGCCCGGCCATAGTCCGGACGGTTAGTTTGCGCGCCCGGAAGCAGGCATTAATCATTATACCACAAACCAGAAAGGATAGCAAAAATGAAGACGCAAAAAACAACACGCAAGATGAAACCCGATGTTTACTCAGACTTACCGGCCTTGATGCTGGCGGGTATGATTGCCATTTGGACGTTTGCACTGCCGGTCGTGGTATTCTCACAGACAACGGAGTGGACGACGTATAACGTCTCTAACTCTCAGTTGCCCTTTGATCGTATCGGTCCCCTTGTTTTTGATGCACAGGGAAACCTGTGGATAGGCTCCGGTACCCTATCTCCTGGTTCCTCAGCTGGTGGTTTGGCGAAGTTCGACGGGGAGAACTGGACGGTGTACTACACCTCTAACTCCGGGCTGCCCTGCAACAATATCCATGCTCTTGCCTTCGATGGCCAGGGGAACCTATGGATCGGGACTGGTGTGCCCTTGACCCCTAGTCGTGGTGGTTTGGCGAAGTTTGACGGGGAGAACTGGACGGTGTATAACACCTCCAACTCAGGGCTGCCGTCTAACTTTGTCTCTGCTCTTGCCTTTGATGACCAGGGGAACCTATGGATCGGGGCCGGCGGATTGGCGCAGTTTGACGGGGAGAACTGGACGGTGTATAACAAGGCGAACTCCGGGTTGCCGTACAACGATGTCTGGGCTCTCGCCTTTGATGCCCAGGGGAACCTATGGATTACCACCGTTAACCCGGTTTGTGGTTCGGAAGCTGGTGGTTTGACGAAATTTGACGGGGAGAACTGGACGGTGTACAACAAGGCGAACTCCGGGTTGCCGTCTAACGATGTCTGGGCTTTAGCCTTTGATGCCCAGGGAAGCCTGTGGGTTGGGACTGGTGATGACTATACCCCTTCGGGTGGTGGCTTAGCGAAGTTTGATGGAGAGAACTGGACGGTGTATCATACATCAAACTCGCCGCTGACATGGCACATGGTTACTTCTCTTGCCCTCGATGCCCAGCAGAACCTATGGATGGGGATGTGCAGTGCGCATACCACAACCGGCGGGGTAGCGATGTTCGATGGAGAGAACTGGTTGGTCTTCAACGAGTGGAACTCCGGGCTTCCACATGTCACTGCCACTGGTCTTGCCCTTGATCTCCAAGAAAACCTCTGGATTGGGACCTATGGCGGTGGCTTAGCTGTCTATCGTCCCGTGCCGGCCGTCGACTTTAACGGCGACGGAATTGTCGATAGCGCAGACATGTGCATGATGATTGACTACTGGGGCACAGATGAGCCGTTATATGATATTGCCCCGCCACCTTTAGGCGATGGCATAGTGGATGTCCAGGACCTGATTCTTTTGTCTGAGCACCTATTTGAGGAAATTCTGCCGTTTGGATGTGTTGCCTACTGGAGGCTTGACCAAAAAGAAGGCAACATCGCCCACAACAGCGCAAGCGATAACGACGGCGTTCTCAACGGTGAGCCGCTCTGGCAGCCCACCGACGGTATGATTGGTGGAGCGTTAAAGCTCGACGGGATTGATGATTATGTCGAGACTGGCTTTGCCCTGAACCCAGCGGATGGGGCATTCAGTGCCTTTGCCTGGATCAAAGGAGGTGCCCCGGGTCAGGTAATAATATCTCAGGCAGATGCTCTTACAGGACGTACTATTAAGCCTGGAAGCACATGGCTTGGCGTAGATCCCTCAGATGGCAGACTGATGACTACGTTAACGGATCCTCCGCTCACTACACTGTTGTCGGAATTAATCATCACAGACGGCCAATGGCACCATGTCGGCGTTGTGTTGATAGAGACAGGATCTTTGCGATTCAGACTCCTGTATCTGGATGGAGTAATGGTTGCTATTGATACCCAGTCTGTAGAACTGCTCTCATCAAATGGTGGCCTGCACATCGGCGCCAGCAACAATCTCGAAGCAGGAACTTTCTTCTCCGGCCTGATCGATGACGTTCGTATTTACAACAAGGCTCTGAGCGCCGAAGAAATCGAAGCCCTGGCGCAGTAGGCCACGTGTCGAGGGCGTCTCGCCCTCGAATCGCGGGCAGGATGCCCGCGACACAAAACAAAGCGCCCAATATTGTTAAAGGGCCGGCAGTTTGAGAGACTGCCGGCCCTTTTAGTATTTTCTTACGAGGGCGAGACGCCCTCGCCACGAGTTGGGAGAGACTATTGTAATACGCCGCATTATATGTTATAATAATATATGTCGATATAAAGCTCATCGGCTGCTGGATAGCGGTGCTTTATGGTTTGCCGGTCTGAACGAGAAGGGTTACTACTTCTATGGGATATTCGCGGATTCTTACTTTTCTTGTTGTATTCAACCTCGCCGTAGGGGCGGTTAGCGAACCCCCCCAACAACAGGCCGAGTTAATACGGATAAAACAGTTAAAGGCCCTGAACGATATCGGACTTGATGACGAAGATCGGGATGAAGAAGACTGGATCGAGATCTACAATGCCGGGATGGATACGGTCGATTTACAGGGGTGGTATCTGACGGATGACGACAACGACTTGAGACAGTGGGCGTTTCCGGCCGTGATGCTCGCGCCCGATGCTTATTTAGTTGTCTTTGCCTCCGGAAAAAATCGGAGAGATCCCCTTGGGATATTGCATACGAATTTTAAACTAAGAGGGGGCGGCGAATATCTGGGGTTGATCCGTCCGGACGGCAGGATCGTGGTTTCTGAGTTCTTTCCGGCCTATCCGAAACAAGCTCCCGATGTTTCTTACGGTCCTGTAGGAAGTACCGCCGAAACAATGCTCTTATTGCCCGGGGCGCCGGCCAGGGTTCTGGTGCCCCGTAACAGTGCACTGGAACCGAGTCCGCGGCGTTCGGAGACGCTGCGTCCCTGGGCGCAGGAAGACCTGGATGATTCATCATGGCAGACCGGCACAACCGGTGTCGGTTATAACTACCCGGGACTGATCGGTTTGGATGTCTCGACGATGCGAAACTTCAATACCACGGTGTATATTCGCGTGCCCTTTACGGTAGAAGATCCCTTGGCGATCCGAGCTTTGACCTTGCGCATGCGCTTTGACGAAGGGATGATCGCCTATATCAACGGGCAGGAGGTGGCACGGTTCAATGCCCCGGCACCGGGCGCTGAGAGATGGAACTCCGCTGCATCGACCAATCGGTCCGACAGCATCGCCGTTAATCCGGTTGATTTTTCTATCGGCGCATTCGACTTTCTCCACGTTGGGACAAACCTGCTGGCAGTGCAGGGGCTGAACTATCAGACGAGTAGTTCGAACCTGCTGATGCTTCCCGAGCTGCTGGCCATGATCGCTACAGCAGGCGGTTCGTCATACCGGTATTTCCCCACGCCGACGCCAGGAATGCCGAACAACGCCGGAATAGATATTTTAGGGCCGGTCATTTCCGATACGGACCACTATCCGCGCATACCCACCGAAAACGAGGACTTGCAGGTCACTGCCCGGATCGAGCCGTCCTTCGATCCCATTGATACCGTCATGCTGCACTATCATGTGATGTTTGGCTGGGAAGTGACCGTACCGTTACTGGATGACGGTGCGAGCGGATACGGTATCTACGGGGGGCGAATCCCCGCCACCGTGTTCAGTGCCGGACAGATGGTCCGCTGGTACATTACAGCCACAGATACAGCCGGACGCAATTCGCGGTTCCCGGCCCATACCGATCTGCTGAATTCCCCGAAGTATTGCGGGACCGTAGTGGATGACCCGATCCTGACTAATCCGCTGGGAGTGCTGCATTGGTTTATCCTGAATCCGCAAGCCGCCAACACCGATACCGGAACCCGCTGCGCACTCTTTTACGACGAGCAGTTCTACGACAATGTCTGGATCAATATTCATGGTCAATCCAGCCGGGGTTTTCCAAAGAAGAGTTACGATATCGATTTCCATCCCGGCCATAACTTCAAATGGGCTACGGGACAACCGCGCGCCGATGATATCAACCTGATGACGACCTATCCGGACAAGGCGCAGATGCGTAACATACTGGCATACGAGACATATCGGGATGCGGATTGTCCTTACCACTGGGTGTTTCCGGTACGGGTCCAACAAAACGGTGCCTTTTGGGGCACGGCCCACGTGATGGAGAACGGCGACGAAGACTGGCTGATTCGAATGGGCTTAAATACCGAGGGGGCCCTCTACAAAATGTACAACAGATTTAGCAGTGCGAGCCATGCTAATAGCGGCGCCGAAAAGAAGACACGCAAGTATGAAAACAACACGGATTTGTCCGAACTCTTCAACGGTCTGAGCCTCTCAAGTGGAGCACGCCGGCTATATCTCTATGACAATGTGGACGTCGCACAGGTCGTCAACTTCCTGGCTGCACGCGCAATCACGGGAGACGTCGACTGCTGCCATAAAAACTACTACTTTTACCGTGATACCGGCCTCAGTAATGAATGGCAGATGTGGCCGTGGGATGTGGACCTGAGCTTCGGGCGAGTGTGGAATTCCTCGCAGACTTACTGGAACCAAGAACTTATCCCCAATACGCGGCTGTTTGTCGGCTCGGGCAATCGTTTGCCGGATGCCATTTTTAACTCCTCAGAAACGCGACAGATGTATTTACGCCGCTTACGAACGCTCATGGATGAATTTCTAAAGCCCCCGAATACGCCGGAGGAGGAATTATATTACGAGCCGCGTATTGATATGTTAGCGTCCCTACTTTACGAGGATGCGGCCTTAGACGCCGCCAAATGGAATTCACATGCCTGGGGTAACGGTTCAACGGCTCCTAATTACCCCCAATCGTTAATGGAAGCCGTCGATGAGTTGAAGTATTACTACCTGCCCGAGCGCCGGCGTCAATTATTCAACGGCCTGGCTTCCGGGGCACGTGAAATACCCAATGCCCAACCGGCCGGTACGGTTATTACCTTCGGGACTATTGAAACTTATCCTGCCGGTGGTAACCTGGATCAGCAGTACGTCCAACTGCGGAATCCCAATGGTTTCGCGGTAGATATTTCCGGCTGGACACTAAGTCGTGGGCAGGATTCGGATATCCATCTATTTACGTTCCGCGGGGGCACGGTCATTCCGGCAAATAGCGTTATTTACGTCGCCGCCGATCGGGTGGCTTTTCGCTCTCGAAATTTATCTCCCACAGGCGGACAAGCCCTGTTCGTTGTTGGTGATTTCGGCGGTCGGCTTGCAGCTCGGGGTGAAATTCTTCACTTGACCGACCGGCAGCAAGTAACGGTAGATTCCGCCACAACACCCCAAACCGGCGGGCGGTGATAGCGATAAGCTGGTACTAAGGGATTGAGATCATCCATTTCCGATTCGGTTAAGACGTTCTGAGATATCCACAATTTTTGCTTCCGGCCTTTTTGTAGTTATACTTTCTATAGGAGTGAACCTTTTGGTAGTTCACGATCATTCGCATAGTGCTGCGAATGAGAAACTATCCTGTTAAGCTGATGGAGTTTTGCTATTATCTTAAATGCAAAAATTAGATTGTTGTCAGGGTTGGTAGTCATATTTGTATTTGCATTTATACTCAATGGCCCGCTTCTTTTTGGCGATGCCAAAGAGGGTAATAGAAGAGTAAACAGCATTCGGACATTCGAAGCCAATCGCAATGTGCTGACATTTCCTCGTGAAATTGATGTCGGGCAAATGCTTGTCATACCCCAACTGATAGCCTCCGAGTTCGATAAGATCGGAGCTGGGAGCATCTTCCCGAGTTCGATGTTTGAGAAAGTGGTATCTATTGGCAGGAGGCACATTTCGACTGATGATCGCAAAGTAAAGCAGGATGGACGGTACGTTGTGCGCCAAGGCGATACCTTATGGCGCGTTGCCGCCAAGCAGCTTGGAGATGGCAGCCGATACAAAGAGATAAGCAAACTCAATGCCGATGTCTTAGAGGATGAGGACAATCTTACGATAGGGATGCGCTTGAACCTGCCGGCTCAATAAAGACCGGCAAGCGGTCTGAGCTTAAATTCCGCGGCCACCATACTTAATTGAAGCGGATGTCGTAGGGTGACGACCTGCCCTGAGCGAAGTCGAAGGGTTGCCCCACCAAATTCTAAACCTGTCCCTTCAACTCCGTTCAGGGCAGGCTCTGAGCAACGTCGAAGGATCCTAATATCGAAATCCGAATTGTCAAACTAACAAACCAGCAATCTAAATAATCAATAGCAAACCTGTGCCCGCGAAGGCGGGTATAATCAATAATCAATCGCATGCCCCCCCTGTCATTACCAAGCACAACTCATCGAAAAATGTACCGGACACCTTTAATTCGTCTCTAAATTCTGTCTTCTGTCTTCTGAATTCTATATTTTTCCTTTTTACTTTTTACTTTGTAATAGGTTGTCCCTAGTTTTTCCCTAACTATACCAGTTAAAGAGTTGGACCTCGTCAAGTTCAATGGTCGGATCAATTTCTTTCAATACTCGTTTGTTAATTATTCTTTTTGGATTGATCATCTTTTTAAATTCAGCTTTCAACCAATCTGAGTTCCAAATATTAGCTTTCTGACCATAAACTATCTTACATAAATTCTCATCGTATTCGATTTGATCATTTAGTTTATATGTTATCCTTTGAAGCCAGATTTCTAAATGGCCAGTATTGGGTATTTTTTCGAAGCGTTTCTTTATTTTTTTTATAATGCGGTTTTTTTCACGAGTTGCTCTAAAAAGATTAATAAGTTTACTAAGTATTGCTGAGGAAATCGGGTATGTTCTAGGATTTTTTAATGCAATATCTGTAAGAATACTGACCAAGACCACTATGTCATCTTGAGTTTTATCTAATTTCTTTATTCGTTTCATAAAATCATTTAAAGCAATGGCCAAGCTACCAGAATTCGGATATTTTTGAGCGAATGAATGGATAACCAGTAAATGCTTTTGTAAACTTTTTTCTGACTTTTTATGTTCTATCCAATATTGCTTGTCTTCCTTCAAAGAATCACGTACTACCTCATGCGAAGAAATCGTTTTTTGTGGATTCAACTTCATGCCCAAATCGATTAGCACTTCTGTAATAGACTTTATTATTGCCTCTCCATCCTGTGGATTATTTACAAATATCCTGTAATCATCGCGATATCGAATTATTTGGTAATCTTTTATTGATTTGCTAATCTTTTTAGAAAGTTTTAAGTCTGCGTATCCTAAAACAATTTCAGCAATAAAATCCATCAAGACACTTCCCTGAGGAATCCCATTAGTCTGTCCAAAGGACATGTCTTGCAAACACCAATCGATCACATTTCCGATTATTGCTTTCTCGCGTTCACTTTTAGCGACTTCTTTGCTGTGCAAAGCCCAAGCAACCGAGTGCGTATAAAGTGAGCCATAACAATCTGAAATATCTGTAACAAGTAAATATTGGTAATCTAATGACAGTTCTATCGATTTCTGTTCTACTTTATGCCACCAATGACTAACCATAGCAGCAGTGTCAGATTCTTTGGTGTCAGACCGAATTGGCAAGCTCATACATTTGATTTTTTTATTGCTGGCAAACTTAGAAAACCGCTTTACAATAGTTTTCCAGTTTTCTTTTTCTGTAACTTTGTGAACCAATGATACGTACAGAGCTGGGTGAATAAGCTGCAAAGGCCTCCATGCATATTTACCATCTTTATTGTTAAGTAATTTGTAATTTACACCATCGTAGTTTCTCGGAGAGTCGGAACATTTCTTTTCGTTACCTTTAGCATTTTTCTGTATTTTACCATTATCATCCAGTTTGGGAATTTGCTTATGAAAATCACTTAAATTCTTCCCGTTAAGTTTTGTTGAGACTCTTGCAATTAGTCGATCAAACTCAAAATATTTTGGCAAATCAAAACCACAATAACTCTTGCTTTTTAACAAAAAGCTTCTTGCCTCTGAACATGATAGTTCAAGAATATTTTTATTGGCCTTTTTCTTTTTATTCCGAGATGACTTATTTGCTTTTTTCATATTTAAACTTCTTTTAATTTATTAGGGACAGTGGGTTTATTAGGGACAGTCACCGTTTCTGTTTACTGTCCCCAGCCATTAATAGGTGGCTGTTCTTAGTTTTTTATGGCTCCGTCGTTTTATTCTGGTTGAATAACGGGAACTCGTTAGTCGGCGCAACTGTACCGCGTGTGCATTGCTCAAGTCGGAGGCCGAAAACTGGGTCGAATGTCATTCTCGCACGGAGTTCCGACGGGCGTCCGACAGTTACGCCCTCGATTACTCCTGGTTCATTCGGTTTGTTTTTGTTGCGCGTTTTCTTTAGGATATCCTTGTCATAGGTAAGAAACCATGCCGCTCCCATCGCAACAGCCTCCGCCAAGTGAAGGATATCCGGCGGGTGTTTCATTTTAAGTCGGCGAAGTCTCCTTTGGGCTCTCTCCACCGCCTCTGCATCTGGTGTTCCATGTTTCTCGACCCCGAGTTCCTCCCACGATTTACGCAAACCACGGTACGTGCGGAGTTGCCTTTTTGTGGGACGACCACGCTTAAGTTCATCGAGAAGGTGCTTTGGTGCTGCAACGTCCCAACGGTGGTCGAGGTCCTGCACTTCAGCGTAAGCAACCAGTTCAATGATTTTGTCCAGTGCCTGGAGCTCTATATCGAGCTTGGTGTCTTCCCCTTGCATTGCTTCCAAGTCTGCGCAGTATTGAATGATATTTGCATCAAGGTAAATCAACATTTCTTCGCATCTTCTTTGGCCCAATAGCAGCCATACCGTCCGACTAAAACGACAAGCACTAGCTGACACCATTTAACAAAAACTAGTAAAATACTAAAAATACAAGTGATATTCACTTATTAAAATTTAAGTAACACTGTCTAATTAAAATTCACATTCTCGAAAGCCTTCCTATATAAATCCGTATATCGTATTTCGTATATCGCATATCGTATGTCGCATGCTTGTCCTTAGCCAGGAGAAGTATCTGAGATTCTGACATAAGAAATAGATTCTTCACTGCGCTAAACTCCGTTTAGAATGACATTGTGAGCTTTAAATACACGCTCTAAGTACGGCTAAATAGGTGCGGAAAGACAAAAAAAGGCGATTCAAGGAAGTTTAGCGTTCAGTGTTGTATTACGCCTTTGGAAATATAATAGAAGATAGTAAGGAAAAAGTCAAAAGGAAAAAGGCAAAAAAAGAGGAAAAAAAGAGGAACTGGCAGAGGAACAGAGGCACAAAGGCACAAAGAATAAGGAAAAAGTGTAGGAAATCCCTAAACGCAATACGCACAACGAACGCCGTATCAAGTAGATTTATTTTAGAATTTTCTCGACGTCAAACGGATTGGTTCGTATAATACTTAACGAATTCGTATGTAGTATATCGTAAGTGGATTTGAGAATTTAGAATAAAGTTTAGCCCGCACCACTGGTGCCGGGTTGCAAAAATGAGAGCAAATCCGGCGGTTTTTTTAGAAAAACAGGGTGATATCAGGGAAAAACGACGAAAATTTGAGCTTAATTTGAAAAAACAAAGCCAATTTGCCGGGAGTCGAAATGAACGTAAAAACAGATAAGATAATGAGATACGAGAAGTATATTGGGTTGGACACTTGGTGAAAACAAACCCAATTCAAACCCAAACAAAGCCAATTTTGGTTAGCCCCCAGACCTGCTCTGGGGGTTGAAAAAACAAAGCCAATTCATTTCGTATTGAGTACTGCGTGATGCGTATTGCGGAAAGGTATTTGAAAAAACAAAGCCAATTTGTAAAGGGCTAAAATGGGAGTAAACATTTATACGAAAGGGACTTATGGGGATTATTAGCGTTTTGGGCGGCGAAAAAACAAAGCCAATTCAAAGCCTGTCCTGAGCACGGTCGAATGGGCCAATTTTACGCTCCCGCGCAGCCGAAAGGAGCGGGAAAAAGGGGGAAATCGGTTGCGTCAGCTACTGGTTAACCGGATGGACCATAATACTTATCTGATTTGTTGAGTCTTTTAACGGGCAATTGTCCCAGCCATCCCATTTTCTCTATTTTCAAGGAGTTTTACTCCCATAATGCTATTTCTTTTTTGCTTTTTCTCTGTTTTTTTGAGATAGACTGTAAAATATCTTTCGCTTCGTCCGGAGAGTTGCCCGTTATCGTTCTCGATCAAAATCCGGGCAGTTTCGCCAATAAATTGACGACGATATTTTAGCCCGAGTTCAATACCCAGGTCGCGTAATGTTTGTGACCTTTCTTTTATAACTTTATTATCGATAGCCTCTTGCATGTCGGCAGCGGCAGTGCCTTTGCGCGACGAGAAACTGAAAACGTGCATCTTTGCAAAACCAATAATCTTAGCCATATTAACAGTCTGCTCAAAGTCGGCATCCGTTTCGCCGGGAAAACCAACGATGATATCGGTCGTTATGGCTGGTCTATCGAGGCGGGATTTGGCTGACTCGACTTTTTCTCTGAATTCTTCGACTCTGTATTGCCGGCACATTTTTCTCAAGATTTTGTCTGAGCCTGATTGCAGCGACAAGTGCAGATGGGGCATAATGTTACAGTGTCTGCAGAAAGTATCGAGCAATCGCGGCGTAAGATCGGCAGGTTCAAGTGAGCTTAATCTTATCCTCGCAAGGTTGGGAATTTCCGCCATCTTATCGAGCAGATCGGCCAGGTGATTGTTCTGCTGATTAGGCCATTTTTTTCGCCTGACACTGTGCTGGCCGTAGGCTCCGAGAAATATTCCGGTTACGACGATTTCCCTATGTCCGGATTCTACAAGTGCTTGCGCCTCATTCAAAACCTCATCGAGAGGTTTGCTGCGAACAAATGGCCGGGTTTTCGGTACAATACAATATGTGCAGTATCCATCACAGCCGTCTTGAATCTTTAGAAAGGCTCTGGTTTGGCCCTCGAACGAAGTTAGCGGCGGCAGATTCAAGTGATTGTTTAACTCGTTTTTATACTTGATCTTGTAGCTGTTTTTTGCTTTAATAGTAGTGTCCGGACAGGATTGAGTTCTTTGGGAAGTCAGAGTGGCGGCTTTGTTGTCGATTATGCAGCTTAGTGTATCGACAAGATCGCTTCGATTTCTGATCAGATGAACATCTTCAGCCGTAGCGCTCAATTCGCCGATTTGTACGGTTGGCAGGCATCCGGAGACAATGATAACGGCATTTGGACTTTGCTTTCGGGTTTTTCGAATGCATTGCCGGCTCTTGGCTGAAGCAGTATGAGTTACGCAGCAGGAATTAATAACGACCAGGTCGGGCTTTTTAGACGGTTCGACTTTCTGGAGCCCGAAATTTACGAGTAACTCTCGAATTTGCTGGCTTTCATATTGATTGACTTTGCAGCCAAAAGAATTTATGGAAAAAGTCTTCATAGTATGGTATAATGTATATTTGTTAGAATGGATTTACAAGGTTAATTGAAAACTATGCGAGAGGAGTGTTATGGCTGCGGAAACCGGCACAGTCTGGGCAATCGACATAGGTAATAGTTCCCTAAAAGCATTGTATCTGAGCACAGAGCGTGGGGTTGTAGAAGTAATCGGCTTCGATAATATCCGGCACGGCAAAATACTTAGCGGAAGTAACGTCACCGAAGCGGAGAAAGAAGAGCTGATTGCATTAACTTTGCGCAAGTTTGTCAATAAATACGACTTGAGCCTGGACGAGATAGCGGTTTCTGTGCCGAGCCAGAATAGTTTTGCACGGTTCGTGAACCTGCCTCCCGTCGAGGAGAAGCGCATTCCCGAGATGGTGAAGTTCGAAGCGGTTCAGCAAATTCCCTTCGGTATCAACGATGTCCAGTGGGACTGGCAGTTGATGACAGAGCCGGACAGCCCCGAAATCAAAGTTGGTATTTTTGCGATTAAAAATGAAGTTGTCGACTCGGCGCTGGAGCACTTTAACAGGGAAGATATCCAGGTCAGCTACGTGCAAATGGCGCCGATGGCTCTTTACAACTACCTGCTGAACGACCGTCCCGACCTGGTGACTTCCGATAGCCAGGCAACAGTCATTCTCAACATCGGGGCGGAAAATACCGATTTGGTTGTCTGCACAAAATCAGCCGTCTGGCAAAGATGTATCCTGATCGGGGGTAATGCATTTACCAAGGCGATAGCGGATACATTCAGGCTGAACTTTGAAAAAGCTGAAAAACTCAAACGTACGGCTCCGGTGAGCAAGTATTCCCGGCAGATACTCCAGGCGATGAGGCCCGTCTTTACGGATCTGGCATCCGAAGTTCAGCGGTCATTGGGCTTTTACAACAGCTCCAATCCCAATACAAAAATCGTCAGGATCGTGGCCATGGGAGGCGGAACCAAACTGCGAGGCATTCTCAAATATTTACAGCAGACACTTCAGATGCCTGTTGAGAGGCCGGATTCGTTCAAAAGACTCGGGATGGGTCCGGGAGTTTCGCTGGCGAAGTTCCACGAAAATGTCAGCGATTTCGGCATTGTTTACGGTCTTGCCCTGCAGGGCCTGGGCCTGGCCAGGATAGAGAGCAATCTGCTTCCCCGCAATGTTGCCCGATCGATGGCCTGGGCGAGCAAGGGCAAGTACTTTATTGCCGCGGCGTGTATGGTGCTTGCCGTCTCACTTCTATGCTTTGCACGAACCGGCATAGATAAAATGAATTTCAATAAGAATGGTCCGCTCCGGCAAAAAACAGCGATGGCCCTTAGCAGTGTTGAGGAAGCCAAAACCAAGTTTAAAGAAGAACAAGATAAAGGCGACAAATCTGATGCAATAATTGAAAAAGAGTTCGAACCTTTCACACATCGTGAAGTCATTCCGCTCTTGCACGAGACCATCATCTCAGCCCTGCCAAACGAGCAGAGCAATCCTGAACAAGCCGAGTTGTACAAGGCCTTTGCCAGCGGCGACGTGAAAACGATCAAGGAGATTCCCAGAGAGCAGCGCAAGCAGGTTTTTATCACGGGAATGACTGTTTACTTCACAAATGACCTGGCCGGGGCGAAGTTTGGCGGAGCCGATGTTTGGAGAAGGACCCGGGGAACCGAACCCGGAATGGAAGACGGGGGAATGGATGAATATGAATACGCCATGATGATGGAGGCTGAGATGGGGATGGGCAGAGGACTATATGAATATAGTCCTATGGGACCCATGGCAGGCACCGGTGCGGATGAGAAGAAATCCGGTTTCGTAGCCCAGATCCTTTGTTACAGTCCCTACGGGCGGACAGTGACTGAATTGGGCGAATTGATAGACCCTCACGGCGTTGAAGACCAGCAAAATAAATGGGGATTTATCACCCGGTTGCAACATCTTGATGATATGATTGAAGATGCCAAAAGTCCCTTCGAGCTGTATAAAAAAGAAGATTCCGAGCAGTTTGGTCTGGAAATAAAGGAAGTTACTATCGATGGCGAAATGCCTGAAGGAATAGGTATATGGGAAGAAGTAATAGACAAAACAACTAATATCAGGGGCCGTTTGGGTGCTATGACGCGTAATTGGATTTTGATTGACCCGATGACCAGGGAGACCATCAGTAAGGAAAGCGTGCTGGACGAGGACGGAAAACCGAGACTATACCGTGGTCGGCCGGTTTACAAGGTCAACGATCATTGGTTTGTATTAAATGTCAAGTTTATCTGGCGAGACGCACCAGAGCCGCCCGAGCAGCCAATGACTTCTCAGTACGGAGGAATGATGTCAATACGGCGGCCAACTACGAGTACGCCTTCTTCGAGTTCCGGTTCTTCCGGTAAAAGTGAATTACCTGACTTATGATATGTGAGCCAAAAATGAATATACCGAATTTTAAGGATGTCCTGCAGAAATTAAGTGTTTTCAAGAATAACTTATCGCTGTTGGTGCCGGTAATCATCGTTCTGGTCAGCGTGCTTCTTTTCATACCCACGCAGTTGATGAGCAGTAAGCTCAAGAAGGACGTGGAACAGGAAAGCATCAATAAGGGCGGCAGGAGAATTGCGAGTCTGGAAAAAAGCGTCGTTTCACGTCAGCAATACGAAATGGAGGCCGAGCGTCAGAAGGCTCATTCAGCGGACGCCAACGAGATAGCAAAACTGGCCATACAAAGTACTCAGCGAGAGCTACTGAGCTATGATATTTTTCCTGCGCCTGATGTGAACGGTTTCTCCGGTTTGATCTTCCAGGAATTCGGCCAGAATTATCGCAGTGGAATCGATAAGCTGATCTTGAGTGTCAACGGCCGAGAATGTCCGACGGACGCCGAAATCGAAAGAGGTCTGGAGAATTCATCATCGCGCAGCCGTTCGAGAGGTAGAGAGGCTTCAATGATGTCGTCTCCGAGAGGCTCCGGAATGAGTCTCTATGGTGGAGGCTCGATGATGTTCGGCAACATTCAGCGGATGATCCTCGATGAAATGTGCAAGGACAGGGCAAAGTTTATTTCCGTCTATGTCAATCCGGCCGATATTAGCGGCTACGAATACTGGGCGGATTACAAGTACGATGTCAAGCAGGAAGACGCTATCGAGGATTGCTGGTATCACCAGTTGGCATACTGGATTATCGAGGATATCCTCCAGACGATATCTACGATGAACTCAGAGCATGACAATGTTCTGACGGCGCCGGCCAAGCGGTTTATGGGTGTTACTTTCACAATGGGCCTCAAGAGACCGAGAAGCGGCGGCGGCGGCGTTTTCAGGGGGGGCAGGGGCAGGGCAGTAAAGAGAACAAGCGAGGACGCCGACAGGCCCGTCTATGTCCGCACCGGGGTTCCCGGATTGTCGGAATCATGTACGGGAAGATACAGCAGCGTAGACAAAGGCATTGATGTCACACACTTTAATTTCAGTATGATAGTCGGCACGAAATCGGTTTTGCCGTTTATGAAGCAACTCTGCAGCGTCAAGGAGCATCAGTTCCGTGGATATCCAGACCCAAACCAGCCGGTCCAGACTTTTAAGCATAATCAGATCACGATCCTGGAAAGTAAAATGGGGTCGATTAATCCAAACGATATGACGCACAGATATTACCGGTACGGAGACGAAAGTGTAGTATCGTTGGATTTGATCTGCGAATACATCTTCGATATAGAAGGCTACGAAAAGATGATACCGAAACCGGTCTTGAATACTCTTGACGGAAAAGATGAAGATCAATAATAGTAAGCCGGCCAGGAACAAAAGCAAAGTAGGATATTAGATATGATTAAGATAAGCAGTATAGGCAGTTTTTTCGAAGAACATGTTGAGAAGATCATTCTGGTGATTGTGGGCCTTGTTTGCGCCTGGCTTCTGATCACGCGTGTGATTTTGAGCCCCAATACGGTATCCTACGATGGCAAAAAATTCAGCCCCAGCGCGATTGACAATTACGTGTACAAGGATGCACAGAATTTGAGGGAAAAGCTGAACGAGCCACCCGATCAACTGGATCCCTATAAGCCAAAAGTCGATGAATTCCTCGCCCTGCTTGACTCAACGATCAATAATGTAGACACGACGCTGTGGCCGGTAGTGCCTTATGAGCTTGGAGCCAACGCAGGCGTTGCATGTATCTATAGTCTTCCTCTTATTGGTGAAGTTAACGATGTGGCAGTCGAGCATATTAGAGCGGTAGCTTATGTGCCGCTCGATAAAGTGACCCCGGAGAATCCTTATGACAAAGCCGGAAACGAGCCGAATGATATCGATCTTGTAACAGTGGAAGCTAAGTTTGATATCGAGCAATTATACGATAAGTTCAATGAAAGTTTTTTCGAGGACGTCGAAGAACAATGGGCCGATCCATGCCTTGCCAAGCCGATTTTTGCTGCCGTAAACTTACAAAGACAACAATTGAACAGCGATGGTACATGGAGCGATTGGCGGGATGTGCCACGAACGATGATTGACGAGAATAGGAAACTTTTTCAAATTATCGAAGATGTTCAAGGTTTGCCGCCGGGTGGTTTAAAGGTGCAGA
Organism: uncultured Phycisphaerae bacterium; assembly: GCA_965372295.1. GTDB lineage: Bacteria > Planctomycetota > Phycisphaerae > Sedimentisphaerales > Anaerobacaceae > JAFGPJ01. The sequence goes on along the minus strand of CBDVBU010000003.1, from coordinate 20,179 downwards.
TGCTCCAATTTGATAATAAACAGGTACAGATAGATTTGCTCCAGCCTCAGGCTTATCAAATCGCATCCGCCAAAGAAGAATGGTTTCCTCCGGTTCTGCACCGTAAGTTTCAGGATTTGCAAAGAAAAGAGACACAGGAAGAGAAGCGTCAGGCCAAAGAAACGGAAAGAGAAGAACGTGAGAGGGGACAGGAGGATAGACGCAACAGGCGCGCCGACTCAAGGACAGGCGTTGCAGGACGAACATCTCGTACCGGTTCGGGCTTGTCATCGTCAGGTGGTATGGGGGATATCTATGGAGGTGGAGGTGCTAACTCGCGGAGCAGGGATCGGAGCAGGGATAGCCAAACCACCACTGGGCGCTTGACCGAAGGGGGACGTTCGACCGATAGAAGGCGTTCTTCGAGAAGCCGAACGGGAACAACTGACCCGATGATGGATACACTCGGCCTCTATGGAAACGAACGCATGGGGGATGGTCGAGGAGGGACTCTAAGAAGAGGCCCGTCGATAAATGACGTTTACTATGATTACGATGAAATCGCATTTAACAGGCTGACGGATTTCTCTAAGATACGAGAACCTATGCTGTTCTGGGCTCATGATGACACTCTTGAGCCGAAGAAGACCTACAGATACAGAATCCGGATAGGTGTTTTTAATCCGGTGGCCGGGACGAATCAACTAAGTGAGCAGGATATATCGCAAAAGAATAAAGTCACTTTATGGAGCGATTTCTCCGATGTCACCGAGCCGGTAGAGATTCCCGGAAGGTCGTATTTCTTTGCACGAGATATACAGGAGGCCGCCAAGACCATCACCGTTACAGTCTGCCGGTATGTATTGGGCCATTGGTATAGCGAGGATTTCAAGGTAAGCAAGGGAGAAGTCATAGGGGATGTTATTGAAACCGAGATCGAAAAATCAAGATCCCAACGCGGCCGCAGTGCAATCGGTCGCGGCGCAGGCGGACGCGGCGCAGATTACCTCGGAGACCGGTTTGCCGCTCTTGGCAGGCCCGAGGAGAAGACAAATGTGCCGGAGTCCATTGATTATAGCACCGGAGCTGTAATGGTGGATGCCATGTCGATAAATGATTGGTGGGGCGACAGAACTCTTCGCACCAGGCATTATTATGATATGCTATACAGTTTTGACGGGATCAATATCGATCACATGCCTGTCGGTACAGCGTACTGGTCCAAAGATATGCAGACTGTGTTTAACTACATTGCAAAATTAGAGAGAGAGCCGCAGGAGCCTTTCAAAGACTTCGGCTCAGGCAGACGTAGAGGTGCTCGTCCCGGGCAAGGCGATTATGATGACATGGGATTATATGACGATCTCATGTACGACCAGATGGGTGAAATGGGCGGTGGTGGTCGGGGTCGTTATTAGTCCGAGCTTCTGACTTACTCTTGTGGCCGCGATCCTAAACCATCGCAACTAAGAAGTTGATTGCTCAAACTGACCGATTTTCTTTGTCATGCTGAGTCAAAGGCGAAGCATCTGGGCGGCGAATTGATTATTCGCAACGGGAGATTCTTCATTTTACTGCGTTTCGCTCAGAATGACAATATGAGCCAAATGCTTGTATAAGAAAAACTTGCGAACAACCCTGCGTTCAAATCGGTCAGTATAAGTTGATTAAATCGAAGATATTGGCCAACCACTCAAATTGTTGCTTCCAGCGGACATTTCAATCCGTCCTATAAAAACTAAAGATTACAGACTGATTTTGCCGATAGGCTTAATGACTGATAGGTCTATTTAAACTAATACGAGAAGCGTTTAACAAAGAAAGGAATCTAAAATGGAAAAAGGATTTGATGTGAAAGGGCCAGTTATAAGAACCATTTTGGTTATTGTAATAACGGCAATCGGCTTTGGTTTATCCGGATGCGGCGAGGAAATGGCTAAAATTGAAGAAAAGCAGATCAACTTGCAGGCAATGGCAGAGGCTAATGCTCAACAAATAGCTGCTATAGGGGCACGTATCGAACAGAACCAGCAAGAGTTACAGGCCGGACTTGAAGGGGTGCGGAATGACATCCGGAACGTTGCTGCCAATACTGCTGCTGTTAGCAAAGAGCAGGTGAAGTTGCAAGAGGCCGTGCAAAATAGTAATCGGCAGACAACTAACAAAATAGCTCTGCTTGAGCAGAACCGGAACGAATTGCAGGCCGGAATTGAAGAGGTGCGGGACAATACTCAGAACGTCGCTGCGGATATGGCGGTTGATATAACTAATGTCAAGGATGAGCAGACAAGGCTGTACGAGACGGTGCAAAGCAATAGCCGGCAGTTTACGAACAATGTGGCAGTGATTGAGCAGAACCAGCAGCAATGGCAAAGTAAGGTAGAAGAACTCCAGCAAAATTTTCAGGAAGTAACGACCAGAATAAGTACCCTTGGCGATGATCTATTGAAATTGCAGGAAGTTCTTCAAAGCAACATCCGGGAATTAGTCAGTATGATGGATCTGAGCGGTAAGGAACAGCTTAAGTTTCAGGAAAAGATTCGAACTGGCCTGCTGGCATTTGATAATTCCATAAGTTCCATCAAACTAAGTCAGGAAAAATTGCAAAGCCAGATTGAAGATGTGCAAAATAGTGCTGAGATTATGAGCAGCGAGCTGCCCGCAGCCATTGAGCAATTAAGAGAGGAAGTGGCGCGTAACAGCTCTATGGAAACTGAGGAAAACCAACCGCCCACGGAGACTAACAACATAGAGTGACATTAAAGAAAACGCTGCGAACAGAATAATGTATTTGTTCGGCCCCGCATCGATTTGGCATAAGCGTAAGCTCGATTGGTGCGGGACCGGCAATTTTACCAGCCGTTGTTATTTGCATTTCACTTCTAAATTCGTTATCTTAGTCCGGCATAAAACGAAGCAATGTGTTTCAGTTATCCGAAATTCTAAATTTAAATCGGCTGAGAAGGTATAAGATGTATCGCTCTTTGGTTATATTTCTTGCTGTATACACATTTGTGTTGATTCCTGAAACGGCAGTATCGGCGCCTGCTTTTCCCGGGGCCGAGGGCTTTGGCGCCCAGTCGATCGGAGGCCGGGGCGGCAAGGTCCTCTTCGTTACGAATCTCAATGACGGCGGGCACGGCAGTTTGCGCGAAGCGGTGGAAACTGCCGGACCCAGAACGGTGATTTTCCGCGTATCCGGAATTGTGGCTTTGAAATCGTCAATAGTTATTAAAAAACCCTATATCACCATAGCGGGCCAAACCGCCCCCGGCGACGGCATCTGTTTGAAGGACCACTCCCTGGTTATCGCAGCCGACCATGTCATTGTCCGGCATATCCGGTGCCGGCCCGCAGACAACGCCGGGGCCGAGAGCGATTCTCTGTCGATCTCGTCAGGTCGTGATATTATAGTCGATCATTGTTCGGCAAGCTGGTCCGTGGATGAAACACTGTCGGCATCCTCAAGTGGCCGGCTCGGCAATGTTACCGTCCAGTGGTGCATTATTTCCGAAAGCCTGCACGATTCGATTCATCACAAGGGCCCTCACGGCTATGGCTCGCTCATACGCGGAAGTTTCGGCAACGGATACACCTATCATCATAATCTCTACGCCCATCATCATGCCCGGCTGCCCCGTCCCGGCAATTACAACGACCGCAGCGAGGATCCGGAAGGATTCATTCTCGATTTCAGAAATAACGTGATTTACAACTGGGCCGGCCGTGCCGCGGGCTATAACGCCGACGGCTCAAACGGTACGAACAGCATCACGAAAATGAACTTCGTCGGCAACTATTATAAAGCCGGCATAAACTCAAAGGGCAACCTTGCATTCTCAGAAAGTACTCACTCCGCCAGAGCCTGGTTCAGCGGCAACTGCATGAACGGCAGCTATCCCGACGGCCCGTGGTCGCTTGTGAGCTTCAGCAAGTTTTCAGACGAAGATATGGAAGCTTATAAGCAATCAAGCCCGATACCGGTCCCGGCAGTAAAGACGGATAACGCGTTTGCCGCCTACAAGCGTGTTCTTGCGGAGGCCGGCGCCGTGCTTCCAAAACGGGACGCCGTGGATATACGCATTATGAAAGAGGTAAGAAACGGCACTGGAAAAATCATAGATGACGAGGACGAAGTCGGAGGTTGGCCTGAATTGAAATCCACCAAACCGCCTAAAGATTCCGACCGGGACGGCATGCCCGATGACTGGGAAAAACAACACGGATTCGATCCGGATGATCCCGCCGACGGAAATGGAGACAAGGACGCGGACGGTTACACGAACCTGGAGGAATACATCAACAACACAAAACCGTGACTCTATCGAAATCCATTGGTGTATGGATTTCCGCCGGCATTTATTATTTCCATCTCGTTCTTCTTATTGTCGCGCTCGCCTGCATAAAAACATTCGGAGCATCGGACTGGGGAAATTCTTTCTCATGCATCCACTTGCCGTATCTTTCTAAAGAACGGTGATCGTCACTTACCTCAAAAGTTTTAAAACCAAAGTATACCCCTTTCTCACCGAGAGCCAAAGATATAAATGGCCCTATCATGGGGCACCTGATAACGAACCATGGTTCATCCCCTTTCCATGGATTTTGATTTGGCTTCCAGAATTTCGGCACCGGTCGAATCATGTGCCCGGCGACAATGTCAAACTTCATGCCAACTCCCCCGGCTTGATACCCTTTTGTATCATGGTCGAACCACAAACCGCTTTCGAAGGAGCCTACGGACAGACTAATACCGCCTACGGCGCCCGCTCTGCAACCGGCAAAAAGTAAAACAAGAAGTAAGATTAGTATTAAGTATCGCATTTTAATTCTATCGGTGCGCCGAAGGAGGGCTATCTAATTTCAAATTTCTCTTTGAAGAAACTCAGAGATTTCCTTTCGGCATACGGTAAATACAGAAATGAGCCATAGTGGCCCGACAACAAATAAACCACCTCCGGCTTACCCATAGCCTTCCGGAGCTGGTCGCAGCATTTTCTGGGAACAACTCGATCAAACATTGCAGTAAACATCAAGACATCTCTGGCATCCACATACTGCGCTAATCTGAGGGGATCCGTTATAACTTTATCGGATAATTCGGCATATATTATTTCTGAACTGATGCCCATTTCGATCAACTCTTCCATGTATTCCCTTAATTTCTTTTTGTCGGAAAGAAGATTTATGTCTGCAATGCTGCCGCCGGCAAGGCCGATTACGGCACACTTCAATCTTTCATCCACTCCGGCGATCATGCTTACCCTTATGCCCCCGAGACTCAAACCTAAACAACCAAGTCTGTCGCTATCGACTTCTTCTCTTTCGACCAGGTAGTCCAGTATCTGTCTATTATCCAAAACGGTTTGTCTGAAGTAATTCTCAACGTCTTCTGCGGTATCGGTATCGTCCAGATCAATATGGCGATTATGTACAACGGCACAATTAAATCCGTTTGACGCAAAAAGTTTGACAAAACCACTAACGGAGAAATCGATTCCGCCCGATATCGGCAAAACAAGGATTGTCGGGAATTTGCCCGCCTTTTTCTGTACGTAGAAGTCGATTTTTATATTCTCGGTGCCGAAGACATTCAGGGCCGAAGGAAAGTCTATCCTCTGGACGACATAGCGTTTCTTTTCGCCGATCTTTTCAACTTTTGCTTCGATCTTTTGCTTGGGATAGCTATAGTATTCCAGCAATTCCGCACTTCTTTTGCTGGGACCTGTATAATCCGGATCACATTTGTAATGAGCACAGGAACACAATAAGACTGTACCGGAGACAAGAATTAACTCAAATACCCTGGCTTTCATTCGGTCTTTTAATTTCGTATTCACTACCTTCTTACTTTTTGACATAGCTCGATGTGCTTGCCATAGGGTCACGTTCTTCGCCCGGGTTTTGCTTTTCTGCCAAGGCAGGGTATCCAGGCAGTTCTTTCATTATCCCTACCCATGCGCTCTCGAAGGCTTCTTCCATAGCGATTGGCTCTTCTTTGATTCTCTCGTTCGCCAAAGTCACATCGGAAGTTGCGCTGAAAACTTTGTGTCCTGTCCTTGTATCCCAGATCTCCATACCCAGTATTCCGCTGACTATTTGAGTTTGGAGGAATTTTACACCGACTACTGAAAGCCTGCCCTGGCTCCACCGCCTGATATCTAATAAACAAGGCAGGACAAGATAATCAGCTTCAATTTCCTTCGCTAAGAATTCGAGGTCTGATTTTCTGAACATGCCGTTTTCCCGATAGAATTTTCTCATTTCCGCATGTCTTTGGCTTATACCCTTTTCATTCAATTTGTTTATAAGATCCGTGAATGAAAAGACCTCAAGCCTTTTATTGGGTATGTTTTCCGAATCTTGTTTATGACCAAGACCAAGGAATGTAAAAGTGAGTTCGCTCTTCGAATTTTCGTAGTCCTTCTCATACCCTTTCTTCAGAGATCTTGCTAAAGAATCGGAAACTTCAGTCCTATGTTGCTCTTTACCTGTGCTCGTTTCTGCCAATAGAATGTAAGTCTTTCCTTCCAGTCTTTTGGCTAATTTGTATTCATCGGAAATAGGAGAGATCTTTATTGTTTGAGTTCGCTGTTCAAAGGTTCCTGAACAACCTGCAAATGATAGAGAAACCACTAAAAGCAGAACTACATGTAAAACCGGTTTAAAACTGTTCTTGTTCATCGTCAACCACCCTCTCTTTTATCCGCATTATCATCTTTACTTGACCGGCCGTTAAATCGATACTATCGTTGCCGATGCAAAAAAAGCAAACAGTATCAAATTAACTCCGGTGAACTTTTCACGCTCCCAAAAACTGCATGGCTATTCAACAATTAAACCTAACTAACCAAACAGTTTAACTTACATGCGCGGCAGGGATAACTTGAAATTTCATATCATCCCCCATGTTTACCGCCCCAAGTACGTTTTATAGAGTATAATGTATCATATTAGCTACCGAATGTCAAGAGGATTTTATCATAATGTCACCTGTAAGTCACTGCTGGGAGAAGATGGAATAGTATGGTCCTAAAAAGACTTCTTTGGCAATAAGCAATCAACGCTTTGAGACCGCTTATTCATCAATTTGCTTTGTTATTATTGGATGTGCCGGATTTAGAGCTGAATCTCGGAGACAACAGGAACCTAATGCGGCAAGTCAGGTGGTACGAAAAAACTATGCTATAGCGATAAAAGAATAGAATATATTATCCGTGTAGGTCGGCATAAAGTACATTTCAGCCTTATGTTACCGATATAAAGTCTTATTGAGACAGCCAGACACCGCATGTCTTGCTCCTTTTAGTCTATGGGCTTATGAAATTCGATCCAGAGGCCGTAATTAACGTTATCGCTGCCCGGAGGATTCGGCCTGTGAATTTTCCATTCTTTGATTTGCCACATAAAAACAATATCAGGGCAAATAAATAAAAACGTCGTAAAAGTTCCATCATAAGACTAATCTCTATTGGCCGCTTTATCCTGAGCCGGGCTGGATCTTCGAGAAGCTATTGTGGTAATACGTGGATTTTTTTCAAGTCTAATTCCACCACGACATCAGGTTGATGCGTCCCCTGCAGTTCCGCGAACGCAGCGTGTGTTATGTGCGCCACAAGACTAACAGGCCCATCGAGCTTGACTCTGACGTAGCCGCCGCAATCACGAGAGCGAACGAGCTTGGTACGAATTACGTTTTCGCCTTTGCCGTCATGCCGGGAGCCGGGCCGGACAAGCAAGTCTTCCGGCCGAATCATGAGCATTAATTTACCGTTGTGCCGGCCCGATATTTGCAGTTCAATATCACCGAGTTTGACCCTGGTATCCGAGTCGCGGGCGCCCCGTCCGGTGACCTCCGCGCAGAAGATGTTTTCGCACCGCATGAAGCGGGCGACAAACTCGCTTTTCGGCTTGCGCAGCAGTTCATCCAGAGTGCCGACCTGCTGCAGGAGACCCTGATGCAATATGGCGGCGCGATCCGCCACGGAAAATGCCTCTTCGAGATTATGGCTTACGTGAACGGTCGTCAGGCCAAGCCGGCGCTGAATATCCGAGAGCTGCGCACAGACCTGCTGTCTTGTGACCTCGTCCAGGGCGCTGACCGGCTCATCCAGGAGCAGAATCTTCGGCTTCAGAACCAAAGCCCGCGCCAGGGCGACGCGTTGTTTTTCACCGCCGCTGAGGCCGTCGATTCTGCGTGATAACAGATGCCGGATACCCAGCAGGTCCGCGGTTTCGGTTACATTTGTTTCAGCATAGCCGTGGGCGCGCAGGCCAAAAGTGATGTTTTGCTCGACGGAAAGATGTGGAAAAAGAGCGTAATCCTGTGGCACGTACCCGATGCCGCGTCTGCGCGGTTCGAGGTTAGTAACATCACGTCCATCGATGCGGATTCGCCCCGATCGGATTTTTTTTAGGCCGCAAAGGCACTCCAGGAAAATCGTCTTGCCCGAGCCGGGCGGCCCCAGCAGGATGAAATATTCTCCCTCTGCTATGTCGATGTTCAGACGCCGCAGCTCGAATGTTCCGATACTAAAAGAAATTTCTTCGGCGCGAATCATAATTTCACCATGGATGAGCCGCCGACAAGACGGATACCTGTTACCGCAATCAAAGCCACAAAGATAAGCAGCAGCGCTATCGCCAGAGCAACTTCAAGGTTACCGACCGATTGTTCGAGAAATATTGTTGTGCTCAATACTTCGGTTCGTCCGCGGAACGAGCCGACAAAGATCATCAAAGGCCCGAAAAGTCCGAACGCACGGGCCCAGGTTAAAATACCGCCGGCGATGATCCCGTTGCGGGCCAGCGGCAGCGAAACCCGGCGGAAACTGCTCCACTGCGTGCAGCCCAGTGTCAGGGCAACGTTTTCATAACGTATGTCAACGTCGTCGAAAGCGGTCTTTGCCGAGCGGATAGCAAAACTTGCGGATACAAAAAACTGGCATAAAACGATGCCTTTGGGCTGAAAAACAAACTCGATACCCAGGTCTTCCTGTATCCATCGGCCGAGGCTTGCTTGTGAGAAAAACACCAACATCGTCAGGCCGGCCACCAGCGGAGGAAATACTATGGGCAAATCCACAATGGCATCAACCAGGATTTGACCGGGGAACCGGAACCGGCTCAAAGAATATCCCATAGGTACTGCAAAAAGCAGCGCTATCAAAGTCGTTGCAAAACTTGTCCAGATACTCATCCAAAGGGCGTGACGGATAAATTTGGAAGTCAGGACGGTTACGACGGCTTTTTTATCGACGTAAAAAACGTCCGTTAGAATCAGCCCCAAAACAAAGACGATAAAAACGGATACGAAGAAAAACGCCGCAGCAGAAAAGATGCGGTCGCGCCAGCCTCTTACAGGAGTGTTCGCTGCTATTTTCATTGAAGGCCCATCGATGCAAAAACGCCCCACTTATCGAATTCGTGATACAGCATGTACCCCATGCAGATTATCACTGTAAGGATTGCCACTGCGCCCAGTATCCTGGTGTGTGCCGGTTTGAGACTTGTATCTGCGGAAACGACATGTTTGAGGACAAGGTATATGATGAACGTGAAAATGCCAGCCGCCAGAAAGGCAAAGGCCTGCATCCCATACCAGCCCTGCGAGGGAACATCCTTTTCTTTAATCCATTTCCATGTATGCTCCAGCGGATAGTATCGCGGCAGCTTTATGGCAAACCACATCGTGCAGCAATAGAACAGACTCGTAAATGCCATAAAGGCAGCACAGAGAACGTAAGTGACATCCGGCTTCTTCACGACCAGGACCCTTTCAGAAGCGTCAGGTAACAACCGACAACGATTTTGTACCAAACGATTACGTTCAAAAGAAAACACAACGGCACATAAAGCCAAAGCTTATCTTTTTCCTCGGCCGGCCGCAGATTTTTACGCAGAAAATAATACACGAAGAACATCGCCAGACCTACCGCACCCCAATGCTCTTTAACCTCGAACAAGCCGGTGGCCCAGGGTAGTTGCGGGTCGAAATAATCATACCGCATGTGAATTCTGTACGCCGGATATATCAGAGCACCAATGACATACACGATTACATACGACCACAGAGAAATCCTGGTGTAGAACAATTCAAGTTTCCGGCGGTTGAACTTGCCGCGGAGATAGTTGATGACTATGAGTAATCCATGTGTCATGCTTCCGACAAGAACGAAAGTCACAAATAGATGTCCCAAAAGCAAAAGGCTATAAAACTTTTCCAGAAAAATCATAACACGAACATTATAAGGATTCCAGAACCATTCACAAGGAAAATGCCTGCCGGCGGCGCGCACTCCCCCGGCTTCCGGCACAATTCTCGGCCAATTCGATGCTGCTTATGGAGGCTCGGTGCGGTAGTTGTGCTGTTTGAAAATGCTTTGTCCCCGCGGGGAAACGGCAAATTCCACAAATTGCTCGGCCAGGGAGCGATCCTTCGTAAAGGTAAGTACGCCGATGTTTACCGTGGAGATGACGTTTTCTTCGACTGGAATCGGAACCTCCGTTCCGTGTTCGCTGTAGTACCGGGCGATTGCATCCCAGACAATGACCGCGTCGAGCGAACCGGCCTGAATCTGCATCCCCAGCTCGTTGACGGTCAGCGACTGAAAGACCACGTTCTTCTCGACGTCCTCCCGGGCGATATTGTTCCTGGCGAAGATCTGTTTGGTTTTTCTGCCGATGGCACAGGCCTTGGCGTCACCGAGACCGAGTTTCAAACCGTCTGCGAGCAGGTCTTGCAAACCGTGGATATTTTTGGGATTACCTTTCCGTACCAGAATGGTCGGCACAAAGTAGCAGACGGACTTCTGCGAGAGAATCAGGTCCTCTTGAGCAGCCAGCTCGACATAGTGTTTGTCGCCGGGCATATAAAGATCGCCGCGCCGGGCCAGCTTTATCTTCGATATAAGCACTTCGCTGCCGGCGTAATCCGTAACGATTTTCACACCATGCTCGCGTTCGAACGCTTCGGCTATCTGCTGCACCGGCGGGCGAATGCCGGCCCCGCAAAAGAGCAGCAATTCCTTCGCTGCTGAATTCGATTCCTCGGGCTTCTCAGCTTTACAGCCGAATAGCAGAACGCATGTAACAACAATAGTGGCCAACGTAAGTTTTTTCAAAGTGTTCTCCACCTCTTTTACTTAGTTCCTGTTGCGGAAACAGTATTTGTCATTCCCGCGGAAGCGGGAATCCATCTTTTTCGCTCTGGACCCCTGCTTTCGCAGGGGTGACATCGTCGGGTTTTGTTTTCCGCAACAGATACTACTTAACATAGCCGTGTTCTGCAAAAATCGCTGGGCCTCGCTTTCTGACAAATTCTATGAATTGTTTGAGCGATTCGGTTTGCTTAGTGTAGCTCAGGCCCATAATATGCACACGGATTTCCTGATCGTATTCGTAAGGCGTGGGGACAATTTCCAGGCTGTCTCTGAATGTGTGGGCCACGCCGTTCCACATAATTCCCGCGTCAACGGCCTGAGTTTTAAGGAAGTTCCCAATGTTACTGTGCCCCTTGGTCAGGCGGTTCTCGACGTTTTTCATTACGGCCTCTTTTATGCTCTTCTTGTCCAAAAGCGCAAAGACCAGCTCGCCGCAGGTAGAATATTCCGGATTGCTAAGGGCCACTTTTAAGCCGGACCGGGTTAAGTCTTCGATACATGTCAGACCTTTGGGATTACCTTTCTGTACCACCAGTACCGGAGCCACAAAGCCCACCTGGACGTGGTCCGCCAGGGCGTTGGCATCACGAACATAGTCAAGATACGGGTCGTGGGTAACGAGAATATCCCCCTTTTGGCCGGTCTTGACCAAAGGCAAAAAATCCTCACTGCCGGCGGTAGTGCTGACAACTTTAATACCCGTCTTGGCAGTAAACTCCGAGCATAACTGCTCAGTTGGCGGAACAAAGGAGCTTCCACAAAGAAGCACTAATTCTCCTTTTTCGGCCGGCGCCTTTGCCTTGCGGCAACTTGTGGATAGGGCCGCACAGGCTGATATAAACATAAATGTAATAGCAATTCTACGCATAATCGTTGACCTCATTTCCATAATCTTTGTTTCTCCATAGTTTACTCAAGCTCGGCCATTAAGTTCCTTACGGCTCTTTCCATCCAGTACCATTCCACAAACGATTGCTCCCGGCGGGATGGTCGGCTATGACATTGCCATCAGGATCAAGCACGTATCCCAGTTCTTTTAGTAACATTTGCTCGGCGTGCCCATCCACAAAAGAAACATTTGCCTTTCCGTTGTGTCGGGCTTCGGCGGGCGAATGTTGTTGCGCAATGACTGGTCCTATATCCGTATAGCCAAAATTCATAGCTCGTTTACTACGAGCTATCTTAGGCGGGTCCAGCGTGTAGGAGTGTTTACCGTGGGGGATACCGCCGCCACGACTGTCAGCCACGATAACGGTCTCACTCTGCCGCTGGAGTTTTGATAGATAGACCGGGAAATTCTGGAAGTGTCCTCCATCCTCCGTTAATCTTGGGTTACCAAGATATTGATAGTTGTATCCGTACGAGCCGTTTCGGATGTCCCGCCGGTCGAAACTACCATGCTTGAATGAAGGGCACATGAAATAATCATTGGTTATAATCAGCGTGTCGTCGTCATCAAAGTAACCTTTACTATTAATGCTCTCAATGTAAGGTGAAGGGTCAATTACAGGCCCTATACCGTGGTCAAAAAACCACTGCCACCTTGGATTCTTTCGCCCGTATTCGTTGACATAACCATCAGGATCGGTGGGCTTAGCTCTCCTCATCCGATACGGTGGAAACCCACCATCCCCCTCAAGAGCATATATATATCCTGCCATCGAAATCCGCCTGACGTTGCCCATGCAGATTATGGAACGCGCCGACTCACGTGCTCTGCCCAACACCGGCAGCAGTATCCCCATAAGCAAGACGATAATCGATATAACCACTAATAACTCGATAAGGGTAAAACCAGCTTTTAACCGTTTGTTTTCTTTTATTCTAACGATGTCCTCTATTCCGTTTTCCTCCTCTCTCCACTCAAGACAAACTAAAGTTTGGAGTGTCTAAAGTGAAAAAAGCTTACTTTAGCTCACTTTAGGCACTTCATAATTTCCTTTCTTCGGCCCCATTTTGACTGGAGGCAAAGACTCTCCGACCAAAACACAAAATCTGTTCATCTTCGAGAGTTACCACTATACGGCCATTGCGGTCCACGGCAAGGCCCCAGGGAACCGGAGCCGCCGGCACGCCTTCCGACCAGAGGACTTTGCCGTCCTGAAGGTCCAGAGCGACAATCTCCGATTTGCAGGCTACTACGACGGCGTTGTTGCAAACCGCCATAGCGACGCTGTCCTTGCAGTCATAGTCCCACAACGGCTTGTCCTTAATTCCGAGCCTGTTGAAGTCAAGGGTGAAACGATTACGCGGCTCGGCCATCCGTTTTCTCAGCACGTTTCTTTTGATCTTATCGAAGCACATAATCTTTTTGTTATGCTGGTTGCTCGCCCAGACAATGTCCCGACCGCCGGCCGTTGCCAGAAAGACTTTGCCGAAGACGGTATTGTCGAAGACGTCGTATTTCGGGTGCCCGTAGAAAGGCTTACCGCATGCCACCACCTGGTCACCGAGCAGCGTAAGTTCCCACCCGCGGGGACTTTGCGACGTAATGATATTATTTTGTATAAAGTGTCGGAGCAAAGCAGGGTTGTTAAGGCATTTTCCATCAGTAATGTCATAGACAGCCGGCGAGATAGAGGTGCCGCTGGCTAAGTAGAGCTTACCGTCGTGAAGTAGTTGATGGCCCTGCGCGCTCACTCCGGTACGTGCTTGCCGGTCCAGATGACCCGACGTGTTATTCTGCCACTTTATCTGGCCGGTTGTGGCATCGAGCGCATAGACATAAGTGCCGTCATAATTGACGATGCCGGCTGCCACGTATGCAGTCCCGTCTTCAACCAGCACTCCGCTTGCAGCCGGCCAGGTGGAAAGCAGCGAGCCATATACAGGTATCTTGCGCTCCGCCGGAGCTGCACGAAACCGCCAGAGAAGCCGACCTGTCTGTGCCTCGAAGGCATAGACCCATCCATCACCAGAACCTACCAGAGCACGACCCTTCCAGATAGTAGGAGGAAAGCGGACCGCACCACCGGTATAGGCTTTCCACCGCAACTGGCCGTTCACTGCATCCAGAGCCCGGACGATGCCGCCGGGACCGCTGACAAATACTAGGCCGCCGACCGCAACCGGAGCCGTCGGTAGAGGGGCCGCCGCGGAAAATTTCGTCTTCGGCTCGAACCGCCAAAGCAATTTCGCCTCATTGGGGACAGTCGCTGCAGAGGTGGCGCTGCCGGTATTGTCGGCGCGAAACACTGGCCAGTCGGCCGGGGATTCGGAAAAGTTTGCGACTTTTGTCAAATCGTTGGCGCTCTTCTCAAGACGTTCTGCTTGGGTTGCACGTGGGCTAAACTCGAAGTCCCCTGCCGGTCCGAGGCAGGTGATGCCGTAGAGCGTAAGCTGGCAATCACAGACCGACGGCCAGAAGTATAATAGACCATTGGCAATGGTTACACCATCGTGACATGGGGGACGCATAGGTGAAATCCAGTCCGGACGCCCGCTGGCCAAATCCAAACGCGTTGACCCACCGTTGGCCCGGTAGAATATGGCATCGACAGATCCTGTTGGCCGAGTACATGCCCGACGAGCTGTCTTAAACTCCGCCAATACTGCTCCAGTGAGCGGATCGAACTTCTTACTGAGATTGCCTTCATCAATTTGACCGCTGATAGCATATAGACCATCTTCCCGCAGGATTAGCTGAAAGTTATTGTAGGAGTTCTCCCAAAGGATGCGCCCGTCTTCGGTTGAAACGGCAAGAAGCTTTCCGATTGGAGGACCGGCAAAATACAAGGCCTTATCGCTGCACTGAAGATAACCTGTAGTTCGCCAGTTGGTGCGCCAGTCCTGGCGGTTCAGAAAAGCTCCAAGCGACTTAAATAATTCGGGGGCATTCTCCGGCGTCTTTCGCCATAGAACCTCACCGGTTTTCGCATTCAGACAGGTCAGATACGCTCCAAATCGAAAGATGAAGATTCGACCGTTTTTCATACACATTGCCCGGCTGTCAACCGGCTCATCTTCTCGATAGCTCCACAGGACATGTTTCGTTTTTGGGTCAATGGCCAGTACATAGCGGCCGAAGCCCCACGGATGGGCTGCGTATGCCTTCTCGCTGTCCCTGATACCGTCAGGTTGATTAAAGCCCTTTGATATCGGGTTCCAAGGCCAGCCGTGCAACTCCCGGCGCCATCGCATTGTTGGGTCTCTTTGTTCCTGCTCTCCCATAAGCGCATAGAGAATGCCGTCCTCCAGAGCCATCCACTTCCAGAATGTCCCGCCGGCTTTTTCCACCGGTGGGATAATTTCATCCTTCAATTTGCCGGTAGCTGTATCAATTAGCTTACAGGACTTATCGTCACCGACATACAACGTCGTCGGTGTTGCAATCATTGTATTACGATGTATCATCACGCCCTCAGCCAGGTCCCGTTGCCAGAGCATCGTTCCATTGTAGCCGTCGAACGCCACGAGCTTATTGAGCAGGGGTTCTTCCCGTGTCTTGAAGGCCACGTGTCCGAACGCCTTGAACGTACGACCGGCCGAAGCCACCGCTACCTGAGGCATCGGCGCATAGCGCGGCTCAGCCAGAAACTGTGTCAGATAGGGCGCCCGAATGATTGTGTCCTCTGATTGCGGATTGTTGTCCGGGCTGTGATACGGGTGACTCCAATCATCCACTCCTTCAAGAGAGGGCTTGACCACAACCTTGCGTCCCAACAGCGCCTTGCCACCCGGGCGCAGGATTCTGAGGACCTCGGCCTCAACTTCTTTGGGGATTTTGAACAGCACAACAACAGCATCGGCAAGATTGTCGGCTAAATGTATCCTGGTCAACGGCCCTTTTTCCACAAAGATACGTGTCCCATAGAAACCAGCTTCATCAGCTATTTTGCGCGCCTTTTCGACGTCTTCTCCGTGACGCAACTGCACATACGCCAACAACTCACTTTTCCTCGCAAGCTGTAGAGCAACTTCGCACCTTTTGTCACCAAGCACTACGCAGATCCCGCGAGTAACACCGATTCTCTCAAGAATCGGCCGGCCCTGGTTTGCCGGACAGATGACAGGCTGACTGAGCAAAAGACATGCCGCTGTGATCAACAGGCTCATTCTTATAGTTCTCATTTTTCTCCCTTTCAAAATATTCGCCGGGGGCGCCGGCCTACTCAACCAACTGTCCCCGGCTCATCTGTAAGGTACGTGTGGCGTGTGCTGCCGCCCTGTCATCGTGAGTCACGAGCAGCACGCAGCCGCCATCACTGACATATTGGCTTAGGTAGCCGAAAACCGTCTGAGCGTTATCTTCATCGAGATTTCCCGTCGGTTCGTCTGCCATGATTACTTTCGGCTCATTCAAAAGCGCACGAGCCAATGCAGTTCGCTGCCTCTCGCCCGTGCTGAGCCGGGCCGGCACATGATCGGCCCGGTCGTCCAGTCCGAAACGACTTATAAGCTGCTGTGTCCTTTCCGACGCTTCTTTTAATGGCACCGCCAGCGAAGCCGTGAGGATGTTCTGCCGAACTGTCAGGTAGGGTATCAGGTGGAACTGCTGAAAGACGAATCCAATAGTATCGGCTCTTAGTCTGCTTCGCATCTCAGGACTCAGTGTGTACGGATCTTGTCCGTCGATGCTCATCTGTCCGTCACTGGGTCGCAGAAGACCGCCAGCGGTTAACAGCAGCGTGGTCTTTCCGCAGCCGCTCGGGCCGCGCACCGCCAGTAATTCCCCCTGCCGGACGGAAAACGAGACTTCCTTCAGGACCATGACTTTGCCTTGGGCACCATTAAACCACTTGCTGACATTCTTGAATTCGAGCATTACTTAAATTTAGAGTTCTCAATTATCATTTCTCAAAACGTCTGCCGGATCCTGTCTCGCCGCCACCATTGTCGGAATCCATCCAGCGATGACTGCCAGGGCGGCGGCTCCTCCGACAGAGGCCAGAATCAAGCCGGCCCATGATAAATCCATATCAATCATTCGTATCTGTGTGCCTTCGTGTGCGGCGCCGAAGTAAACCGCCGCAAGCACTCCGGCGACAAATCCCAGTGCCCCGCCCAGCACGCCGAGAAGAACGTGCCTTGAGACGAACATAACCATGATGTGCCGGCTGCGAACTCCGATGGCGCGGAGAATACCGATCTCCTCACGCCGGGCGCGGACATTCGTAAATCCCAAAATAGCGATCCAGACCGCACAAGCTGTGACAACCACGGGTGTCAGGATAGACGCCAAGCGCTCCCTAACCGCCCGCAAGTCTTCCCGTGCGATTTTTTCCTTTTCAATTGCGATCCGGGCTTGCTCTTCGACTTTGGTTCGGGCCTCCGCGCGCGCGATAGCACGGGAACCACGTTCGATAACCCGTGTTTCGGCCAGAATTCCTACAATTTCCTCGCGTACCTTCGGTAACGCATCAGTGGTACAAAGGCATTCAAGCGCCAGGATCGCGTTGATCTTCCCCTTTTTATCCAGCATCTCCTGGGCTTCGGCCAGGTATATCCAGGCCGTGATGTCGTCCTTGTTCCCGCGCACCTTGTGACAGGCGTGCACTGTGAACTGCCTGCCCATCAGCTCGACTGTGTCACCAACCTTCATTTCCAGGCTTCGATGCAGCTCATAGCCAAGGCTAATCGTTCCGGGCGGCACCGGCTGCACGAGCGGCTTGAGCGGGTTCTTGTGTAAATTGGGAACCTCGCCGCGAGTGCCGACCAGGATTATTGTGCGCTTGTATTCGGCCCATTCGATTTTCTGCTGCAGGCTCGGCAGAAAATGCCGGACAGTCACTATGCCGGAGTCCGCCAGTTTGTGCACGTAATCTTCGGGCATGTATTTCGATGCGTAATCGTCGGCGTACCAGTCGCTGAGATTCTGGTCCTTGGGCAGGATCACAATGTTGAAACCGAGCTTCAGCATCGCTTTTCGCGTATCGTCCTTGAGTTGGGCCATTCTCTGCTCCAGCCCAGCCTGTTTCTGTTCGAGGAGCTTGCCCGTGTGGATGTCATGGATTCGAAGAAGTGTCACGGAGCCGATTAGCGAACCGCTTGCGACCATTACCGAGAGCACCGCCAGCGCGAAGCTCACTTTGCGATGCAGTATCTCGCGTATCAGCAGGTTCCAAATCGTCATGGACATCCCGTTCAGTAAGAAAAAAATGATATTTTCGTAGGGTGGGCCTTGGCCCACCAATCGAATTTTTTATTTTGTTAATGTTAAAGGTGGGGCAAGCCCCACCCTACTGATTGAGTACATTATAAATTTTGAACTTTATTTTTTTTTCTTGTCACAGCAATAGTTCCCAAGGCGACAACTACCAGGATAACGGCCAGGGACACAGCGGTCGTTCCCATTACGCCGAATCCGCGAATCTTTCGCTCCGGTGTTTCGACCGGTGCAGAGAGCGGTTGGGGTGATTCAGTAATCGTCGCGGCAACAACTTGGCCCTGTGCATTGAGACTGGCATCGGCCGGCTCTTCCGGGAACACACTCGTCAGCTCCGGCAGCGGTTCTTCGGCCATCTCGTAGAACTCCTGGTAGAATTGCATCGCGGCGGCGTCCCAGTTCTCAGCCATCAGCAAATCAACGCCGGGATTAAGCATTTTGATTTCGCAGCCGCAAGGGCCTGTTATAAAAGCGATAGCCTCTCGAAGGTTATCGACGTTAATCCCTTCGCCTACGAGCGCGAAAAGCGCCCGGCCTCGTCCAAACGTTGGAAACACAATCGGCTCATCGGCATACTCGTCGAGGTCCGGCTCGCTATTCAAGAGCATCTCAAGCAACATCCGCTCGTTGGAATCGGAGCGAGAGACCGGCAAAGTTGAGAATTCGTATGAGATATCGGGCATCTGAAGCTCCTCGGCAAGCGCCGACGCCATTTCCTTCAACTTTTTCGTCGCCGTGGCCAACTCCTGGTCGAGCAGTTGCATCGCCGCTTTGTCCTTGCCGGCGTTGCCTGATTCGACAAAAATCCACACTGCGGTCTGGCCATCGGTCAGTCGTTGAGCCAGTTCCTGGCGCTTTGGTGATTGAATCAGCGCCTCGACCGTCGCCGGCGTGAATTCGCCGCTCCAGAACGGAGCCGCCCTTCCTTTATTCCACGGATACCAAAGGACAAGGGTCGGCAATTTTTCCGGCACCTCGATACCCAACTGGCTCTTGATGCGTTCGGCAGGTCCTGGATCGGCTTGCTCGGACGCCGATGATTCAAGGTCTA
The DNA here is from genome assembly GCA_965372295.1 of uncultured Phycisphaerae bacterium. Classification (GTDB taxonomy): domain Bacteria; phylum Planctomycetota; class Phycisphaerae; order Sedimentisphaerales; family Anaerobacaceae; genus JAFGPJ01. The sequence goes on along the minus strand of CBDVBU010000003.1, from coordinate 882 downwards.
TTTTGGAAAGGCGTAAGTTCAGAAACTCCGCCTGCTCGCCCTGTAAAAACACAGAAGCCGGATCATTGTCGGCCAGCGGGCCCTTGTGAATTAACACACCTTCGTAATAATCCGCCATCCATCGTTCCATGGCATAGCGAAAAACCGGTATCGAGCAGGCATAAGCGGATGAGGGCAAAAGAATAAAAAGCGCCATCGTTATAACTGCAATCCAACATCGTTTCATATCTATACCTAACATAAATACATTTTACAGCCAGTTTCTCGTGCTATCCACTACTTACGATACAGGATTGGTTATTGTTTGTCAAAACAAAGCACTTTTCCGTCTTTCGTCGCAAGATACAGCCGTCCGTTGGCCGCGGCCATACCATCCCAGACCGGTTGAGCAATCATATCGAGCCTAAGGACCGTCTTGCCGTCCACCGTCGAGACACCCATTAGCAAAGCCCCTCGCTTACCTTCGTAGGCCGCATCCTGTTCCAATATTTTGCTCCTTACCTGTGGATCGCCGGGCCGCTTGAATGCTTCATCCTCGCTTAACACATCCGGCGGGCCGGCAACGAAAAGCGTCTCGCCGGCAAGAACCATAGCCCGTGCGTGCAGAGGCGGATGCGAGACGGACCAGTGCAGCTTCGGCGCGAGACGTTTCTCGACGCTTGCCTGCCGTGTGAATTGGCGGTTAAAGACGGCATCGCGTCCCGATTTTTCGCTCCACTGCTTGACCCTGCCAATAGTTTCCGCATCGGCTTGCCTGGCCGAGCAAAACAGGTGGTTCTCCAGCACGTGCGACCAGACGAAAAGCCCCGGTTCGCGCCCGAAACCATAAACCCGGTCGCCGTCGAAGGCCAGCAACCGCCCCGCCGGTGCATATCGCCCGGC
>CBDVBU010000002.1:0-44139 GCA_965372295.1 uncultured Phycisphaerae bacterium | reverse complement strand
CCGACTCTGGCCATCACGGCGTATGTCCCGGCGGGCAGCGTTCCGGTCTGGGTGAACGATTCGGCCAGGTTTACCGCCTTCATCTGCTGGCCTATCTCGGTCGGCACCGAGCCGGCGTCGTTAATCACCACGGCCACGACGTTATAGATGTTGTAGGACGAGTTGCTCTTGATTTTCACGGCCCATGCCGCGGCTCGTGCTCCGGGTGAAGTGACAATAGCGATTTCGCCTGTTCCTTGTGAGCCTGTCCGGCTCAAACGATCCAGCACCTGTTGACGATTGACGATATTTGCCGCGTTACTCATGTGTGTCAGCTCCTTTGTCGAACGATTTTCAAGTTTGTGCACTGCTTTTCAAAATCCATCTGCACCCTTACAATCCGGCTTGTGCTGCGATTATCGTTTCGGCAGGCTAAAAGGTCGCGGCTTTCGGGACTTGTACTCATGATGTCACCGAGACGGTAATCGAACATCAGGCTCGGCGTTTGGATATCGAAAGCCTCGATGACCTCGGACGACGTCGCTGCCGTGTGACGGACAAATTCATACAAGGCGCCGGAATCATCCACCTCATTCGGGACGCCGAGTGTTTCATCCGTCGCTCCAGCAAAGATGCTCTGGTCCGAGACTTTGCGAAACTTGAACTGCCTCGGCAGCGTTATTAGATGCTCGACGAGCGGGGCGGTTGAATTGACCGGGCCGTCGGCGACAACTGCGGTGAGCTTCTCGTCGCTAATGACCGAGGCGGTGATTCTGAATCTCAGGAATCCTCTCAGTGCCGCAATCCATGTCTCGATATCGAGCTGGTCGCTGCTGAGCCACACGCCGCATTCGCCCAGCAGGATATTGAACGCGTAAAGGTACTGCCGCCAGCTCTGGCCGTTGTCGTATGAAATCTGGAGATAGTAGCCCAGCGAGCGTCCCAGCTTGTCAGTTGTTAGGGCCGGATGGAAGCGTCTAAGATGTTGGACGAAATTGCTGCTCTGGAAGATTCTCGAAAAATCAAACGCGTTTCCCTGATTGTACGGAGCGACGCTGTACCGGCCTGCCTCGTTCAGGCACCATTTGCGGTAGACATCTTTGACTTGATAAAAGTCGGGATTCGTCGTGGGCGAGAGTTTGTCATAGTCGGTGTCTTCAAGACTTGAATCCCATGCCTTGATTAGCTCGAAGGTCGCTTCATAGATTTTGAAGTCGCCCTGGCCGATATATCTGTGCGTGACGGGCCAGAAGTTTTTCCTGCTGTGCATCTCTGCGATATTGCTCTTTGAGATGCTGAGCTGCTGACCGGCCGGCTGGCAATTCAGCTCGACTACTCTGCCGGAGCCGGCCCTGTAGAACATAATCGCCTGACCCGGTCCGTTAGTTGCGAGCCTGGGCATGAATGTAAATTTTAAACCGATCCGATCGCAGCAGCGATGCAGGGCCTCGGCGAGATTCAGTCCCGTGACATCGAGGTCGCGAACAATTTGATTCTCCGTTAAGGCTTGCAATCGGCTGAAACTCGGTGTTTTGATTTGCTCACTCGGCAAGTGTTCGCAGAGCAGATAATCAATTACTTCTGCATAATGCCAGAGCCTGTCTTGCGAAGGTTCGTCGCAAAAAACTGTGTAGCTTTTGCCTTCGACCTCAATTGGCGTTGGATTGGCATTGCCTTTGCCGTCGGGATTGAATATCGCGTCAAGACCGGCCAGGAATATGCTGGAGCCGTCTGCTTTTGCCAGACGCTGGCCATATACGGAAAGGCGCTTCAGATTTACGCTGAAGTCCCTGGCGATGATTTCCAGCTTCTCTCCACCGGCTTTTCGCCGTGTTTCGATGCTTTCTATCTGCCCGCTGAAGATCGGCAGGCCGAAGGTCGCTGTTCCAGGCAGGATGCCGTTGTAATATTGCCGGATGCAGATTGTCTTGCCGGCGGCGAATTCATTTTCAACATTCTCAGTGTCTTTTACATCGGTGCCGGTATATGCGGCGGGATTATAGGCTAATTTCGCCCAGCCAAACTCCGGCCAGCCGCTGCGAACAATCTCGATTACTTCGAGAGTCGGACACAGCGTGCCGTCAACCAGGATTGAGACATACGCGGCTGGAAGTGACAGTCGCGTTTGCTCTGATTGGAAAAAGTCAATTCCATTGGACATAAGTCTTGTCTCGTTTCTGAATCAATATTAAACAGTTTCCGCCTGCAGGATATTGATTGCATCGGGCTCTTTGTCGTCAAGCTCGATGATTAGGCGGGCCGAAGAACTGTTCTCGATGCCGTCGGCATTTTCCGCCCTGATGGCGAACAGATATCTGCCCGGTTCGAGCTGGTTGCTTTCGTAGCTATAAAACTTTTGGCCCTTGTAGCTAATTTCAGCCAGAGGATTTTCATAGTCGATTTGCCCGGTCCGGCTGTCGTAGTAAACATTAAAACACGCTGGCTGCGACTCTTGTTCGAGCGGGCAGTAGAACCATGTTAGCCGGACCTTATCGGCATCTGCCTGCTCGGCCCATGCAGCGAAAACCTTATTCGGCTGCGACTTATCCAACTCGCCTTCTGCATCGAGTGACACCTTCGCCGCGGCTGTCAATGTAAGTTCCTGATAGCCGCAGTGATTGTATCGTCGAACCACATAAAAATATGTCGAGTTGCTTTGGTGCGGCAGGTAGTCGGGTGGTGAAATATCGCATGCATCTCTTTCGGCCACCGCCAGTACGGCCTCAAAATCTATTTGTTCCATACCTGGCCCTCGGTAGAGCGCCGAGCAGCCGGCAACGCGAACCCAGAACCAACCCAGAGTTAGGGCCGTCCCCAGCTTGATAGCATTAGAGGTCATTCCATTGAAAAGGGTACCTCCGAGCCAATTCAACTCGATATGCGGTATGCTACCCATTGAGGTCAATGCCGCGATTCCGGCCGATGTAGCGCCGACAGATCCGGCGAGGGAAACTGTCGCGGCCGAGATGTGAATCGATGCCGGGTTGATTGGCCTTGCGAACATTGCAAACGGCTCTCGGCAGAGCCATCTGACTTGCTCTGCACTCAAAGCACGATTGTAGACAAAGACGTATTCTATCTTGCCATTCCAGCAGTAGTAATAATTGCCGGCCTCGTATGTTCCACCAATGCCCACAGGTTGTGAATCGTTGACGAAGCTTAGGCTGCCGGAGCTTGAAGATTCGTCGGCTTCCTGGACGCCATTAACATAGAGTTTGCTGTCACCGGGACGCCAGATGCCTGCAACGTGCACGCATTCGCTGCCGTCTGTTGCATGAGTGGATGTTGAGTTGATGGTGCAGTTTGTTCCATTGGTATAGACCCACCATTTGAACCTTCCGCTGCTATAGGCGGAAAGTCTACAAGGCCTGACAAAACCGCTGCGGGCGAAGAGTGTATTGACCTGGCTGGAACTTTGATTGACTAATGCGACGACACTGATTTCGTTGGTCAGGTCCCATCCGAATTTGCCCGTTCCGCAGTCGATGCACCGGTCGGCGCCGAATTCCAGGGCCGAACCATATTTGCCCGATTTCCAAACCGGTGCGACTGAACTGTAATTAAATGTCCCGTTATTGCGGCGTGGTCCGCTGTCGGCTACAATTTCGCCGGTCGCTTCGTTCATCAGCCAGCATCCGGTCAGTCCCCTGGCGAGCGGATGGCTCCAGTCGATTTGTAATGCTCTGATTGATTTAAGCAGTGGCATCTAATGTCACCCCGTAGAACTTGTAGGTAAAGTTGTATTTGTCGTTGTAGTCTGCCTTAGTGTTTTGCCAGCCGGCTCGAATTGCGTCGGCTATCTGGGTTTGTGTCTGGCCGGCGAGCACCACTATGCTTCGTGATACTTCAACCAGCGATCCGGCAGCTAGGGCATCAATCTCGACCTGCTGAAGCTGTGCCGCGATTGCACTCTCGGGCGTCGGCACAATCCCGCCGACCGGTGTGTCGATAGGGATGTGATAGAACAGTTCGGCCTTGCCCTTGCTGGATTCGGTTCTGTTGATCTTTCCTATATGTATATCGGCCATGTTCGCCTCCTTATGTTGACTGATAGTTCCAGCACTGAACGTACGCTCTGACGTTATGGCTGTTGGTTGAGCCGGTCTGCTGGACACCGATCCTGAAATGGGCCAGATCTCGAACGACGAAGCTCAACTGCTGCGGATCGACGCTTTTATCGCCCTGCATTTCCCAGATCGGTGTGTCATCGTAATTTGAGCCGTCCAGCGAACCGTACAATTTGATCTTGACCTCATCCATCGGTGTCGCATCGTAGTCGATCTCGACGGTGATGTGAGCGCCCTCGTAGCCGTTTGTCTCCATATCGACGTCGGACGAATAAGATTCCGTCGTTCCGGACAGCGTGACATAGCCGTCGCCAGTCCCGATGATCTGAGACTGTGAGGCCCAATTTTTGTTTATCGTTGCCATTCTAAACTCCTGTAATTAGTAATGGTTAGCCTAAGCTTATCTCCAGGTCACCCGCTTCAAATATAGCAGTATCCGAATTGCCAATTGTTTTGGACTGACTCAATACGCCGTGAGCTAACATGTTGCCTGCCGTTGCTGCATCGAACAGGGCGAAGTGGGTGATTGTTCCCCAACTCCCGGTCGCTTGGGCGAACGTAATGTCACTGGCATTGTCCAGAGAGCCATTCGATGCGGCGTTCCAGTCGGAAGCGGATGTTTGTTTGCGAGCGTATCCGTTGCCGCTCGGCTCAGCTAATCCTGAACCGTCATCGGTCGGATCTGCGGTCGAGAGTCCTACGTAGATTGTCGGTGGCGTATAGCTGCCTTTTCCAAAGATGTGGTCCAGAATCTTGTTTTCCCAATAATCTGAAAAGCCGCCCATATCAAGTCTCCTGAATTCTCAAGTGTTCTTAACTTGGTGTTCTGGTAATCGCCGCCGCCGCATCCGTTGGCGTATGGATTAAAAGGATCGTCTGCCCATCGTCATCGTAATATTTGATTTCACCGCTGGATTTGTTCTGGACGGCTTTGTTGGCCAGCAATTTGTCAGCGGTTACAGCGCCTGTCCCCGACCATACGATTTCTTCGCCGATTATAAACGTGTCACCATCGGCGGGATTCGCCCCGGCCTGCAAAAAAACCTGAACGGAATATCTGCCGGCCTGAATATTCGTGTTAAAGCTGCCGACGTACAGGCTGCCGCTCTTGTCCGTCAGGCTGATGTCGTAGTCGTCCGCTGTTCGTCCGCCCGTCCCCCAGACCTCAAAGGCCTGTCCTGCGACATACCATACGTCCCCGGCGGCATTGCGTACAACGGCATAAAGCGTATTGCCTGATGTGTAGTTTATATGTATTTCGTTTGACATATCTGACTCCTCTGCTCCGGATGTGTTTTATGCTTCCTCGCTCCAGGTTCCGTTCTTGGCGATGGTGGCCCAGTTGCTGGCCGAGTCAGCGATAACCATTAGTGACGCGCCTATCGTGCTGGCTGATTTGTATTTGTCTGCTGTCTGGCCGGAGTCGTCACGGATTGCCGCCGTACCCGGATCGATGCGCAACTGCTGAGCAGCCTGCACGGCGAAGCTGAATACAGTTCCAGCAGGTGCCGAGGTGGGTAAAGTCAGCGTCACCATCGCAGAGGCGCCAAGGTTGGTATGCACGCTGCCTGATTCGGCCACTGTCAGTGTGTCGTCGCTGGTATGGGCCTCGATGGTTTTCTTTGTCCCTCCGGCCCCGTACGGCAATGCGATGTTGTGCCCGGTACGGCAGTCGGTGATCGAGTCGATGTCACCGCTTGAAGTACAAATCTGGGCAAGTCGAATATGAGGCGCCGCTGCCATATCGGGGAAGCTACTATATTCATTGGTGACCAGAGTACCGGACGAATTCAGATATATATAAATATTCACTTTATCGTCGGCCAGTGTATTGCCTGTCGAGCCTGCATAGTTAATCAACACCGTACCCAGCCAGAACTTTCCTGGTTTGACTCCCACGTCCAGGTCGCCTTCGTCGTAAACTCTCAGGTCGTTCGCACGCCGGGCCGCCAGCAGCAGCCGGTACAGCAGCTTTCTAAAGTGCAGGTAATACGGTGCCGTCCCGGTCGGGATATACTCAACGCCGGTCTCGCTGTCGGACTGCATATTGAGCATCTCATTGTCGGATGGATAAACTTCAGCCATAATATTCCCCTTATCCGTTAATACTTAGCCCCCGGTTTCAACCGGGGGTCATTCTTTAAAAGTCACGCATCGTTCTCTATGTTGAGCACCAATTGATTAGTCTGCTTATCGAACGAAAAAACACTCAGTCTCTCAGCGGGTCTTGCCGCCGGTGTTACCGTGACCGGCCCGGTTTCGCTGCCGGTGCTTTGCCTGCCCGATGGGTCCGTGATCTGAATGCCGAATTTGTAAGTGCCGCTCGGCAAGGGCGGGCTTGTCCACTCGATCGTATCTGCGTCGAGGCCAAACTGTCCGTGGCCGAAGCTGCCCTTTGCGAAGCCGATAGCTGCCGCCGAATCCCATCCGAAATCGCCCAAGCCAAATCGACTCATACCCAAGCCAGCTTTGTCCTGCCAGGCAGGCCAGATGTGTATTGGTGTATCGGTTATTGGGTTATTGTAATCAATTTGGTCCGTACCGTTGTCAAAGTAGATTTGAGCAGTGGCGCCCGCCGGTAGTTTCTGACTTCGTAATAGCGTGATCGTGACGCGTCCACTGTCAACCGGCGGCAGGTCAAGCTCGCTGCTGAAATTCATATCCGCGTATTCTGCCTCGACGGCAAAAACTTCGATCCGAACGGGACACTCCGGAGACGTTGGGATCTGGACAATCAATTGTCTTTGCCCGCTGTCAAGCGTTGTCCCTGAGTATCGGCCGTTGACATATACGTGGTGAAATTTGTCGCTCCAGGTTGATCGCCATTTGACCAGCGCGACTTGCGGAGATTTGATATACTGACCGTCCGCACGGATGCCAGCGGGTAAGTCAAATGCTCTAACCGAATCTATGCCGTTGCTGTTAAGTGACATTCCTTCTGAGTCCTTTTCCATAACCCCCAGTAAAGCTGGGGGCTAAATATGGCGTGTGTTGCTAAACTAATTGCGTGTAAACGATTTCGTAGTCGACGGCAATCCCGGTGCCGTCTGTGTGTTCACTACCTGGCTTGAACGAATCCATGCGGAGATTGGTAATTTCCTGACCGCTGCTTGTTATGAGCGTGTGCGTATCGCCGTCCATGAATGCTGCTATCTTGCTGATTCTCTCGTCAAGTTGTGCCCGGCTTTTGGCCCGCAGCGTACCGGTTTGTTTTATCTTCCTGCCGCGTCGTCCAAGGTCGATACTGAGCACGCCGTTAAGTCCGGGCACTGTCCTTTCAATTGAGTCCCGGCTGAAACTGCCTGCACTGATTTCCAGGGCCTGCTCGTCAAACAACATCTGTGCATCTAATGTGGCTTTCATCTGTTTTCTCTTTACAAATTAATCCCGCACTAATCTTCCAGCCGCTCCGATCTTGGTGATATCGGCGATTCCATCTGTGCCGAGGTCGATACTGAGCCGGCACCGCCCCCTTGCTTTGGCGAAGAGCTTCTGGTAGTACAGGCTCTTGCTCCAGTAGTTCTGGTCTCTGGTTTTGCCGGCCAACATCGCATACACGCCGGAGATCACCGCGAAAACAGATGCCAGCCTCAGCACGCTCGTATCCAGAATGTCCTCGGCTTCAATGTCACTTGCCGGATTGCCTGGTTTGATGCCGAAATGTTCTGTCAGTTGAAAACCGACCTCGGCGGCCTGAGGCCCGAAAGTGCTGATGCGATAGGATATGCTCGTCGCTGCCGGCGGTGGTACGGCGGTCTCTGTCGAATCGGCCCTGACTACCGATATGCTTAGCTGCGTCGACGAATCCACTGAGACGATCTCATACGCTCCGTCCAATGAACCGTCCGCCGATTGCAGATAGACAACGCCGCCTGCCTGGACCTGAGCGGCGATGAAATCCGCTCCGCCAGCCGTCAATGTCGTGCCGCTGAGACTCGCTCCAGTTCCAGTCGCTAATACCTGCCATGGCAGGTGCAATTCGCCGAACAGGATCGGCTCGTATTTCAATATGTCGGCATCGTTTGAAAAAGTAACCATTTTCTTTCGTCTCCCTGCGAGGGTGGAATCCCGCATATAAAGCGGGATTCCTATCCTCGTATGTTCCCCCAATAAATCGGGTAAATTCTTAGCTGGTGCTCAGATCGCGAATCAAACCGTGTGCCGCTTCGTTTTTGAGCTCCACGGTATATTCGCCGATCAGTTCGCCGCACTTATAGTCACCGCTGCTGGCCAGTGGCTTGAAGTGGAAGCTTCGTCCTGCTAACGGCAGCACGTTGATGCGAGATGAATCCAGCAGCAGTGCCGCATCCTGCGGCATCCATCGCGTCGTAACAATTTTGCAGACTCCGAAGTCGCTTTCATAGATGCCGATCATGTCGGTGAAGGTTGTGTCGTTGGCTCCGTACGCCCGACTGTCGGAGCAAAACGCGTTGATCTTTCGCTTCTGAAAACCGCCGACAACTATCAGGTCCACGTTGCCGCTGCTGCTGCCCCAAATCTTCCTGAGCACGTAGTTGATCATTGCCTCGTCGAGGGCGGTGCCGCTGGGAAAGCCGCTGTCGCCAGTGTGGAAGAGGTTCATCGAGAGGTGCTGGATAATGCCCTTCATCGAGCGTCTGACCGAGCCGCTGCCTTCGGGATTGCTCGCGGGCTGGCCTCCGTTGAGGACGGTGTTTTCCAAATCACGAATTAGCTCCCGCAGACGTGCCTGCTTTTGATTGTCAATTTCGTCGGCCAGACCGAGTTGGCTGGCGGCCATATCCGTGCCGCTTACTTCAACCGCGGCGGTGAATATCTGTGTGTAGTTGCCGCACCGGCTGCGATTGGTGAACCTTGCGTTGGGCTTGTCGGCGCCTTCGAGCGCGGCGTTGCCGAGGATGTTGATCGCCTGATTGTCGGCAAGGTCCTCGGCCGTCGTACCGGCGTAGCCGCGAACTACCGTCAGAGTGTTGGTGCTGATGCCGGTCACCAGCATCAATTCCTCGCTGCCTTCGATCTGTATCTGATCGCCGATGCGGAATCTGCTGCCGTTATCGACGATAAAGTCGGTGTCGGCGCTCGGGTCGGTAAACGTGCTGTCGTTGACGGCGTCCTTGTTGGGCAGAAGCTCGTCTTCAAGCCATTCATGATGTGTGCTGGTTGCCTCGCGCATCGGATCACCCAAAGCGTTCAGTAAAGGCGTCTCATAAGGCGAGACTATGCCGACCAGGTCCGAGACATCCTCGGCCAGCTCCGGCAGGGTCGTACCTGCGGAATACGTTGCTTTTCCTGTAAATGCCATTTGTTATTCTCCCGTTCTGCTCGGCAATAAATTGCAGAGCCAAGTATACTTGCTGTTTCTGTTTTATAGGAAGTTTCTTCGCAGTTTCAGATACTCGTGCAAATCCGTTCGGTTGCCTGTGGTGGCGGCTTTTTTCGCCGCCCTTTCGAGCAGTGTCTGACTGTTTGCCACCCGGTCCCTGGCCCCGGCGGTTTTCGTTGGTGCTGCCCCATGATTGCTGCCGGCGAACAGATATTGCTTTTCCTTCTTCAACTGTTCGATCACGCCGGTCACATCCGCATCGTTTTTGTCCTGCATTCTGGCTCTGGCAATCAGCACAGCCGTTTCCAGATCGACAGCTCCCGCGGCGGCTAATTGCCGCATCAGCTTTTGTTCGGTCTGAATGTCACTCAACTGTGTGGATAACTCTGTCGTTTGCGATTTTGCCTGAGCCAACTGCTCGGTCAACGCTTCGATTTTCTTCTCGGCACTCTGTGCCCGCTTACGATAGCGGATGGATTCGGCCACCGGAACAAGCCTCGCATTGTCATTATCACTTGCCGGCGTTATGTCTTCTGACAAAATATCCTGTGTCTCAATCGGACTCATAAATTCTCCCTTTCTGTTCTATGAATTCTCATATCCTAATTCTCTGAGCACCTGCTCAGCCGGCACGCCCAGTTCTTTCTTGACCAGGGCCTCTTTTAATTTTTCCATTGTGTTTTCCGGTAGCGGGCTGGGAAAAATTATCTCCACATCCCGGTCCGCTTCATCGGTTTTGTAGATGTTGGCGGTATCGAGGATTTCCAGAACCATCCGGCAGATTTTCCTTATGCCTTCGCTGTAGGTAAATCGCTTGCGGTCGTTTTTCGAGAGCATCCCCATCAGTGTCAAACGAAGGGCCACCGCACTTGTCAGGTTACCGAGCTTGTTCTTCAGCACGCCGGCCACGAGCGGCGTGACGGCACTGACCTTGTCCATCGCTTCACGTATCTCGGCGATGTGCAAAGCCTCGCTGGGTGTTGCGTCGTCGCCGCCGAACTCCTCGATAGACGCCTCCGGATTATCGGTGTACCACATCCTGCCGGGCGCCACGGGCTTGTCTTCGAAACCCTCGATCCCTTTGCCAAGGTACATCTTGAACGACTGGAACGTGATCCTGCTGGCCCTGTCGCTCAGCCGGGTGTTCAGCTCATCCTGTAGCGGGATCAATGTTTCGACGTCACTTAGCCCTTCATAGTAGTAGGGCTGTGCGATGTTCTGGAGATGCACGACCGGCAGAAAGCCCCACGGCAGCCGGCCCTCGGCGACGAGCTGCTTGTCTTCGTATCGCTGCCATGCGTTAGCCGAGATAATCTCGGTGACGGCTACCACCCGGCGATTGTCGCCGGCCTGTGTGCCGCCCGAGAGGAGCTTTGCAAGAAACGAGTTCTTTCTGCTCAGGGCGTTTTTCTTCTGCCCGAAGTGCTGCACATAATACCGGATTTTTTTGTAATCGTTTTCTTCCAGGACAGGCAGTGCTCTCGGTGCCTCGATCAGTTCAAGGTCGATTGTCTGCGCGAACTGCAGCACATCATCGAGGGACCCCGCATAGCGACGGTCCGCAGAGAGGCTTTGTGAGGAGGAGGAAGTGACGCGTTCGATGATTTTATCGCCAGGCCTGACGAAACAATCGACAAAGCCGTAGACACTTCCGAGCACTGCCATATCCTGGAAAAATCCAATCTCGCCGTTGGCCGCGAACAATGCCTTTAAGATGCTTTCAATTTCTGCACTTTTTGGCTCATCCGGCGATTTGGAAACGAACGTAATGGGCTTGCCGAACAGGAAATCGACCGCCGCGTTGACTCGCCATGCGATGTCGTTCTCGATGACTACTTCTTTTCGCTGCACCTGGTTGACGGGCCTTGCTCCGAAGATTCCCGCCTGGCTGGTGTGCATTAGGCCGGTGATTCTTGCCGGCAGACCGTATTCCTGTGCCTGCACATAGCACCGGCCGGATTCGTTGACCTTCCTGTCAGTCGCGCCGGAACCGGTCGTCTCGACCTTCGGGTTGGCATAGTAATCCCACAGCCGCCCGAAATGTTTCTGGATATCGACCGACTGCGTATCGACGAGCCACTCAAGATAATCGTTTTCAAGTAACTTATCTTCAAAGATATCAAGTTCAAATCCCATGCTTTACTCTCCCGTATTCAATTTTCACACCGAGCCGGCCGCGGGCTGCTTCGGCTTGCCGTCGGCTCCGCCAGGCGAATATCATCGCCCTCTATAATTGGAGCTACCTGCGCGTTTGATGCGAAAATCTACAAAATTGTAGACGACATTTTTGCCGTAAACCCTTGCCCCAGCAGCAATAAAAAAAATATTAAAATTTCCGATTTTTGTTTTCAACTACCATCGCTTTTGGTCGAAAACTCCCTAATATTTTACCTATCTTAACGTGCATTCGTGTTCTTTTAGCAATTGTCTGCAAGTTGGCTCTCCGGGCAATTCCATCTTTCTTCTGAGCGGCCAACTTGGTGTTTGACACATCTGTGCATCTGTTGTATATTACTGCCGGTTCAAAATTCTGCTTATGCAGAAAGGGCGTTTCGCGGGTTGTCCTTACAATATCGCTCGCCTCTGTTGGCATCGGGTGGGCTAATCAAAATTGAAAGGTATCTGTAAGATGAATCTGAGTTCAGAAGACAGAAGACAAAAGGCGGAATACAGAATACAGAATATAGGAAACAGTTCTGCGATCTCCATTTTGCATCTTCGACTTTTGTTTGTCTTTACTGTTTATCTCTTTCTGGCTATAGCAGCTTTTTCGCCTGCGGCTATGGGCGCCGAATTGCTGCCGGGGCCTGCTATTGCCGACGGCTTCGGCGTCAATATCCACTTCACAGGCCTCCCGCGCGATCTTAAAATGATCGCCGATGCGGGATTCAAGTTTATTAGAATGGACCTTGCCTGGTCGCGTGTGGAGCAGGCCAAAGGAGTCTATGATTTCAAGAAATCTGGCTATGACTCTTTAACTCTTGGATGCGAAGAACTCGGCATCCGTGTCCTGTATATTCTCGATTACAGCAACGAATTGTACGAATCGGACAGGTCAGTCCGCACCGAGGCCGGACGCAAAGCGTTCGCGGATTTTGCCGAAACCGCCGCTAAAAGATACACCGGCAAAGGAATCCTGTGGGAAATATGGAATGAAGCGAACATCAAGCAGTTCTGGAGTCCGCAGCCGAGCGTGGATGATTACTGCAAGCTCGTCGAGGCATCCGCTTCGCGTATCAGAGATGCCGACCCGAGCGGCCAGGTTGTTGCCGGAGCTACTTCGCAGATACCCCTCGGATGGTTTGAGGATTGTTTCAAGAATGGGCTTCTTAATTGGATCGATGTCCTGAGTGTCCATCCATACCGCTCGCTGCCTCCGGAGACGGTAATCCAGGACTACGCCAAACTCCGTGAACTTATCGTGCGTTACGCCCCAACGGGAAAACAGATTCCCGTCATCTCAGGCGAGTGGGGATATTCGAATCTCAACTGGGACAAATCCCGCCTGACCGAGCAGCAGCAAGCCGATTACCTGGTGCGAATGTTCCTGATAAATTCCTATCAGAACATTCCGGTCAGCATCTGGTATGACTGGAAAAACGACGGCACGAACCCAAATGAGCGGGAGCATCAATTCGGAACTGTCAAACATGACATGAATCCGAAGGCGGCTTATCTTGCTGTTAAGGTTCTATCATCCACTCTTGCCGGTTATTCTATCAATGAGAAAATCGATCTCGGCAATGAAAAAGACTTTGCCTTCAAGCTGACCAACGGCAACCGCGAGGCGGTTGCTTTCTGGACACTGGGCCCGAGGCACAATGTCACTCTGCCGATAGAACCGACCGAGGTCACGCTCGTCGGCATCTATGGCGGCAAGGTCATCATCAATTGGAAAACAAAACACCTGAACATACGTGCAGAACAAAGCCCGCAGTATCTGCTTATCAAACCGAAGGGCGATTAGACTCCAAGTAAAATCATCAGGAACCTAAAGAAGTGACTTCGCTAAATAGAAGTTTTTTAACCTTATCCACAGCATCGTTTGTATTTCTTTCCGCTGCCGCAGGGACAGGGTTCATTTCTGCCGATACGGGTCTCTCTGTGTATAGGTGAAGTAACCGGCTCATTTTCCACATCTTCATATTTAATGTAATCTGAGGCATTCGCCTCCAGACATATACGAATAATCGCAGCGGTTAAATCGGCCCTCTGCCGGATGTCGACGTCTATATATTCACCATCCTCGGTGCCGTAATGTTGAAATGCGTAATCGAAGATTTCCTCAAGCGTCTCCTGATCCACGGGGAGGGCTGCTCCGGAAGTCGTCACGAAACCTTCAAAAGGCAGAAGCCTTGTAGCAAGCACCAAGTCCTCTGTTGCCGTTTTGCCCAGTCCCATATCAACGAGCAGAAATTGTCTGTCTCCCATTAGATCATTGACTATTGCCCCAACGCCCGGCAAGACATCCTTGACCTGCACAAGCGTGTAAAACGATTCCGACATGGCCTCGACCACTGCATATTCTTCAGAACCCGGATTGAGCTGAGAATCAGCTTTGTACCGAGCGACGGCGTTTAGCCCGTCTTGCCTGTAGTCATAGATGCAATAATCCATGACCACTCCGATCTGATCCATGTCATCTAAAACGAATGTATTGTTTTGCAGGATCCCAAGCTTCTTGCCGCATACGTCGAGAGCCTTTTTTGATACATACTTTAGCAGGGCATCGTTTTGCAGTTCGCATATGATCTTGCGAACCTCTTTATAGCGGGCAATAAGTTGGGAATTTTTGACTTCCGTAGTGTTTTCGGTCATCAGTTCCTCCTTGAGTATACTAAGCTGGCATAGTCATACTTTGTAAATCCAGATAATTACTCTGTTTCCTCTTTCTGCAGCAGTTCGATAATATCGGCCTTCGTTGGCAGTGCTTCAATCGAACCGAACTTTGTACAGGCCAGTGCTCCGGCAGCCGAGGCGAATTTGACCGCCTCTCGGACATCATTTTTGACGGCACAATAAGCGGCTAACGCCCCTGCAAACGCATCTCCCCTTCCGGTGTGGTCCACCGGCTCGATCTCGAACGCGGGAATATGGTCGGCGCTGTTTCTGTCTACAACCATGCAGCCTCGTCTGCCCATTGTAATGACTGCCGAATCCACGCCGCGGGCCACAAGGTCCGAGCCAATCAGCTTGGCGGTTCGAATGTTTGCCGCTGACTGCTCGGTGATATCGGCAGCTTCGTAGAGGTTCGGAATCAGAATGTCCGCTTTGAAATATTCGATGGGTAGATTACTGGTCGTCCGGCCCTGCCGCTCCAGCGGTCTGGCGGGATTGAGTATGACTTTGACGCCGTACAATTCCGCACAGCGAAGGGCACTTACGATCGCTTCCTGAGGCAATTGGCCGTGAATCAAGCAGACGTCAGCCTCGGAAATTGTTTGTTCTGCTTCTGCAATGTCCAGGGTTTGTAAGGCGCTATTAGCGCCGGGGTAATAACAGGAGGCGTTTTCGCCTTCGGCGTTCACTAATGTAACGACCAGGCCGGTGTTCTTGGCTTCTGCGGTATAGACCAATTCCGTATTAACTTTGTACTCTGCCAGACTGTTCTTAGCCATTTGAGCGAAGGGATCCCCGCCGACTTTGCTTATCAGGTGCACCTCGCAGCCGCACAACGCAGCTTCTACAGCTTGATTAGGCCCCGGACCGGTGGTTGTGTATGAAAGAGCAGAACCGGTTACGCTCTGCCCTGGTGTTGGCATCTGGCTGCAACGTATCGCCATATCCACATACGTGCCGCCAACGACAACTACTTTAGGACTCCTTCCCGGCATCATATCCATGATCTCAGTCTTTCGCTGAACACCTTCAAGCTACATTTTCCTAATCTTACGAAAATCCAGTATAGGTGCCCGGCGTCCGAATGCAAAGGTTTTTTTCGGACAATATTCAGCAAAATTGTTCCCGGCAGGAAGTCTATTTAATGTTCTGCCCGGCCAGCCAGCGTCTCAGAACCTCGACGATATAGTCGATCTGCTCTTGCGTGAGCGGCCTGCCCTTCGGGATGTGGTGCCATTTTGCCAGGCAGTCCCGGCAACAAGTCCCGGTTGCGTGCTGAGCGACAAATACCGGATGGTTCCTCATCGGCGTCTGCCGGCCGTCATTAGCGGGATCGGCATCCGCCAGCCGTTTGGTCACGAAATCACGAGCATGATCGAGAACCACCGCCAGGCTTTTATCCCTTAGATACTCCGCTTCTTTGCCGGAAAGCAGAAATCGGCTGCGAAACTTTGACCGCTCCAACCCAGCAAAAAGCTCATCCATATCACGCATCTGTCATTCCTCATACCCGGTTCTATTCCTTCACCTGGCCGGCCAGGACACAGCATAATTTAATAAAAATCCACAGTTAGGTCAATTTCACACCATAAAACAAAGCATTTTCTTAAAAACACCTTATTTCCTATATAGGAAATTGCTTGAAAATGAGAAAATTTCTATTGCTTGTGCTTGCCAGAGATGTGGCAATTCTATCTATCACCCTCCCCGTCACTGAGGAACGCCGAGGGCGGCCATGCAGATTGTGCTTTCTTCGGTGCCGTTTATGCCGATGATTGCGTTTACGTGGTCGTCGTAAAGCGCGCCGATCTCGCATGTGCCGAGATTCAGGCTGACGGCTGCTAAGGCGAGGTTCTCAGCGATGTGTCCGGCATCGAGATAAATGTACCGGTACGCCCGCTGGCCGTACTTCCATTTGCAGCGTTCGAATACCGCCGAGAAGATAAATACTGCCGCTGCTGTAGCACACATTCCCTGTCCGAGGGCCGCTGCAGCGATTTGTTGCCGCAGATCTCGCTGCATTAATTGTTCGAGCAGATGGTTCCGGATGGAGTAGTGATAGACACCCGACTCTAGGGATTTGACGTTATTGACAACCACGTAGGTCTCTATCGGATACAGAGCACCTGCCGATGGCGCCGTGCGGAATTCATAGCCTTCCTCGACACGCTGGATGCCGGTCGATGCCCATAGCAGGTACGCGAGCTGATCCTTGCTGATCGGCCTGGCCTGGAAGTTGCGGATGCTCTTTCGCTGCCTGAGCGTCTTATCCAGGCTCATCGCCCGAGCCGGCTCGAAGGCCGGCAGTTCGATCTTCCCGGCCTGCGGATACTCCTTATACAAATCCGGTTTTGCCCCCCAGTCGAGCTTGTGGCCCGGCATTTTTCCCTGTTCGTACTTCGTTTCCCGCTGGAATCGATCGCCTGTACCGTTCATCTGAACACCTTCTTTTCTTTCGTTACTTGTCACTCATTCGCAGCACGAGTTTGCCGAATTGATGGTGTATCACTCCGAATCTAAATCCGAATTCTTAAATTTCTCTCCTTAATCATCCCACGATAGCAAGGAAATTCAAGCAAAAAAGTACCCTTGTTGGGCGTAAAATCAACTGTTTGGAGAAATTTAAAATATTTTAGCAAAAAAACTAACAAAGCACTTGACTTTGTTGTATTTTAAGATAAAGTTATGATTATGTATGATTTTTACATAACGTATTTTATTGATAAAACACGCTCAATGGCGAATTCGCCGCCGGTTGAGCCTGTTTGTTGTTATCCGGTAATAAATGCCTGTTTGCAGGCAGGGCAGGGGGTTGGAAATGAAACGAATTCATGAAAATATCGCCGAGCAAACAAACAACGTCAAGGACCGGCATCGATGCGGGATAGAGCTGCTCCGAAGCAGGCTGAATTTGCTCAGCGGCACGGACAAGCTGCTGATGACTATGTACATTGAGCACGGCAACAGCATCCGGCAGATTGCCCGGATTCGCGGTGTCACCGAGACGAGCATCGCCCGGAGGATACGTGCAATCTCGAAGCGGCTCACGGACGGCCCGTACATCGTATGCCTGAGAAACCGTGATAAACTGACTTCTCGCCAGCTCGCCATCGCGAAAGATTACTACCTGATGGGCCTGTCGATGAGACGGATCGCGGCAAAGAGACGCTGGAGCTATTACCGCGTTCGCGACACACTCATCGAAATCCAAAGCATCGTAACCGCACCGCAGCGCCGAACGGGGTAGCGTTGAGTTTCGTTGGCAATATTTATAATAAGAAGGAGAAGCTATGACAACGTACAGCATTTCAAAAACTTTCAAATGGCGTGGCGCCGTCACCGACAAGGTCGCCTCGGTCTGCCGGATGTTCGGCCTGACGCTCGACAGGCTCACAGGGCAGCGTTTCACGCATGCGTGCAGGCTTGAAATCGATTCCGGTGACATCGTCTATCTTACGGGCCCATCCGGTGCCGGCAAGAGCGTTCTGCTTGCCGAGCTTCAGAAGGCCGTCCCCGCCGGCGAGAAGGTTAACCTTGCCGATATTCCGCTGCCGGGCGACAGGACTCTTATCGATTGCATCTCCGCTGGGGGACGCCTTACGACGGACGCCGAGCTTCTGGCGAGCCTGCAATTTCTCAGCGTTGCCGGTCTGAACGACTGCTTCTGCATTCTCAATCAGCCGGTCAATCTCAGTGCGGGCCAGCAGTATCGCTTCCGGCTGGCGATGGCTCTGGCCGCGGGTAAGAAGTTCATCTTCGCCGACGAGTTCTGCTCGGGGCTGGACAGCGTAACCGCGGCGGTAATCTCGTATCGCCTGCACAGGTACGCAAAACGCACCGGCACGACTTTCATTCTGGCCTCCAGCCGTGACGACATACTGCTCGACCTGGCGCCCGATGTGATGGTAGTCAAGCAGTTATCCGGCCCCGCCGAGGTTATCTACAAGCAAACGAGGAGGAAATAAAATGCAAGACTGTTCTGTTTGTGAGAATCTGCAAATCGTGCCGGGCTGCCTTGACGATTACAGGCGGCTTGCCCGCTATCACTATCGCGGCAGTCACCTCGGTCCCGCTTCGGCGACATTCACCCTGAGCCGGGCCGGCTGCAAAACTCCGGTCGGTGTCATCGTTTATTCGAACGCGCCGGCTGTGCTGGAACTGCGAAACATAGCGACCAATCACGTCTTTGCCGGGCTCGATAGAAGCACGCAATTGTCGTTGATTAACGCCAATATCCGCAGGATCAGCAGGTTGATTATCGAACCTCGGTTCCGCGGCCTCGGACTGGCAAGCCGGCTGGTCCGCGAGACGATGCCGCTGGTCAATGTCCCCATCGTCGAGGCACTGGCCGTGATGGGATGGCTCAATCCGTTCTTTGAAAGAGCCGGCATGAAAGTCTATAAGGCAAAGCCGGCCGCGGCCAGCGTGCAATTCATCGAGGCGCTCAGCATCATCGGAATCGAGCAGGCCGGGCGGATTGATCCGAAGCAGGTGCAGCACAAACTCGGACGGCTCGGCGACTGCGAAGCCCGATTCATCGAGCATCAGATCCGGCTCTTTCTCAAAAGTCACGGCAGACGCAGAGACATGCCGCCCGGCCTCGAACGGACGCGATACATCCTGACAAAACTCACGGCACGCCCCGTCTATTACATCTGGTTCAATCCAGAACTAACAGATACCGGAGACAAAAATCTTTTGGAGGACCAATAATGCGAGAAGCAAGAATCCAGAATCGAGTATCGAGTATTCCAATCGACAAACTCACCACCCATCCTGGCAATCCCAACCGGATGAGCAAAAGGAACTTCGCCCGGCTGGTTCGTAATATCGAGCGGACTGGCCGCTACGAGCCGCTTGTGGTCAGGCCCTGTCCGGCGAGAAGTTGTCATTCTTGCGAAAGCAGTCCCGTAAGGGATGCCTTACGGCGGAATCCAGATGCCGACGGGCATATAAAGCATGACTGTTTCCAGATCATCAATGGCCATCATCGCTGCCTTGCTCTTAAGCAACTCGGCTACGAAACCGCCGATGCTGTTGTCTGGGACGTGGACGATGACGAGGCCGACATCCTGATTTCTACGCTCAACCGCCTGGGCGGCTCGGACGTGCTGGAGAAAAAGCTTGCCCTGCTGGAGCGGCTTAATCACAACATGCACGCCCGCGAGATGGCGAAGCTTTTGCCGTTCTCGCGTTCGCAGATCGAGCGGCTAAAAAACCTGAAAGTCCCTGTCGCTCCGGCGAAGATCAGCACCAAAAGTTTTGCTGTTCCGAAGGTCTTCTTCCTCAACGATGACCAGCAACAAGTTATCGAAAAGGCGTTGGCTTCTGCACGAGAAACCCAAAGCGAAAAAACAAAGGCCGCAGGAAACGCCGCGGCCCTTACAGAGATAGCTCAGCGTTTCATTGAAGACCATAGAAGGACCATTGAAAGTCTATAGAAAGAATCGAAGCGAATGATTTGAGGTTTGCTTTTGAAGATGAAGATTAAATATGTCCAGTTAGAGTCTGACGCGTTTTTGACGGATATCGACTTTGTTCAGTTCACGCCGGCCGAGAGGGGCGTATATTGCAGCCTGATTTTGCTGCTTACCTCCAACGACGGCAAATGCACGTTCGATCTGCGGGCACTGAGCCGGATTTGCAACTGCGACAGCGTCGAAGAGTTCGAGAAAATCTGGGAGAGAATCTCGAAAAAGTTCCAGTTCCGCAAGGGTGTTATCAGGCATAAACGCGTCACAAAAGAATTGAAAAAGGCAAAGCATTTTCGACAAGTCTGTAGTGAAGCTGGACTTAAAGGAGCCAGCAAAAGATGGCGTGGCCATAGCCACCCTAATAGGGTCGCTAACGCTAAGGAAACGAAAGGAAACGTAAACGTAAGTAAAGATATTACGAATTCGAATACGGCTGATCGCTCTATTTCTTCTTCGGATTCGCTTCGCACTGGCTCGGCCACAGGTGAACAGCTTCGCGCGCTGTATTTTAACGATGCGCTTAGCCGGATTATTCCGCCTGCGAGCTGGTCGGACCGTACGTGCTTTCGCAATGTCACCAACTGGCTTCTCGAAGGCTGCGCTGGCGGGCGGTTCAACGCCGAGATTTTCGAGCGCGTGCTGGACTACGCCAAACAGGCCCGACAGGGCAAAAAACCCGCCGCGGTCTTTATTGCAATACTGAAAGAAGAGCTGGGATACGAGGGGAAAGGAAAAAGTTAAAAGTAAAAAGGCAAAAGTTGAAAGGAGAACGCGGGAAATGAATACTGATATTATGATTGAGAACGTCGAGCCGGCTCGCTGCCGGACGATGCGGATGGAGGCCGAGCTAAAGCGAGATGAGTTCGCCCAGCAGCGGGCGGCGTGGGAATGCCTGAAGTTCTTCGAGCAGACGCCCGTCACCGAGGCGGATTTCCGCATGAAGTTTGCGAGCATGCCCGCCGACGATGTCACGCTACTGAAGGCCTTCTACAACATCACAACGGACGCCGAGCTATTCAAAATGATCTGCCGATTCTGGAATGTATAAGCTGCACACATACCTCAAAGCGGGCGAATGACTCAGCCTGCTGGTCCACATTTCGGATTAGGGCACTACTACTTGAATGGAAAAGGTTTTCAAAGGCTCAACCTCTTCCCAGTATCTGTGATAGACGAGTTCGAGGGTCATCTGCCCTGCACTTACGGCCTTGAAGCGGAAGATTTCCCATCCGCCGGCGCCGACCATTGGAGGCTCGCCTGTATCGGATGACTTGAACTCTACCTGGCCAAACTGCTTCAGGATAGAATCGTTGTTTTCGGCCAGCTCCCACCGATACCCCGTGGATGGATTTGATTCGAGAGTAACGACAAGTACCTGGCCCAGCTCAAGCTCGACCTGGCTGTCGGCATCTCCCTCATCAACTTCAACTGGGGGAATTCCCTCAAACAAATGCTCGGCCAGAATAATCAGGTCCTGAACATCAACGACGCCGTCGCCCCAGGGCATTGGGCCAATGTCACACAATTGATTGTCTGTGCCCCAGTGATCAACTATGATGCACATGTCAACACTATCAACTATACCATCACCGTTCAGATCGACCACGGGAAGTATCGGAGCTTGATACACACCATATCCTGGGAAATCATCCCCACGATCGGAACAGAAATATAAAGTTGAACCGTCCCAAGAGATACACACATCAACTTCATCATAGGTAGTATTGATCGGAACAGGCAGAAATACTGGTTCTTCCCACTCGTCGGAGGCCGACATACGCTTCGCCATCCAGATGTCGGCTTCTCCCACTCCATCCGGGCGAGGTTCATCATCGGAATAATCGCTCGAAGCCGAACAAAACAGAAGACAAAGTCCATCAGGTGTAACATATGGAGATATTTCATCAAATGCGGTGTTGATATGGGGTGGTAGTCTTTCTGCCTCGCTCCACGGATCAGAAACGGTCGGCCTTGTTGCTACAAAAACGTCACCGTTTCCGGCCTCCCAGCGAGCGAAGTATAAGGACAAGTTATTGCCCGATATGGCCGGGGTAACATTGACAAACCCCTTGTTGATTATTGCGTCCAGCTTGGTTGCAGGTCCCCAGGGAGCATCCAGTGCTTCACGCGTAGTCACCCATATTGTTCCATCATCTGCACTGCTGACTCCACGACAGAAGTATAGCGATAGACCATCACTCGAAATACTGGGATTGTGATCAGTCAACTCAGAGTTTATCTGAGGGCCCAGATTAGTTTTGTTATCCCAATGATCGTTAGAAGACTGTCTGGTCGTAACATAAAGGTCATGCCATCCGTACGGTCCGGCTGAACTGAAGTACAACTCAAGTCCGTCAGGTGAAATGCAGACACTGTATTCCCAACTACCTGTGCTAACAGGCTCCTTAACTAAAGAAGATTCACCAAATGTAAAATCTGCGTTCGCTTCTTCCGTAACTCCACTCAATACCAAAACCAATACAAATAAAATTGTCTTTTTCATCTTACCGTCCTTTCAATATTTATTTATATTTTAACGCCGCATCTTATGCGCACCTTTAGCGGATTAACCTTATTTCGACCAGATTCCGCTGATTGAAAGACATTAAGGAGTTTCTCCTCCAAAAAGCTTATTATACGGGTAAAGAAAAGATCTTTTAATTGTGAACAAATCAACTCAGTTTGTCAAGTGTTTTGTCTACGTATTTTTAGGAAAAAGGCCCCTGCTTTTCGGAGGGAAAGAGTGTAGAGAAAGCAGGAGCCCAAAGAGCTACAAGTGTCAAACTCGCAGACCTTGTTAATGTTTAGTTTTGATAATTCTTTTACAGTGTTCTGCGCCTGCGCAGCCAACTTACAAAGCCAACGCCAATGCTGCCCAATAAAATCGCACCAGGGGCGGGTATTACACTTCCGTAAGCCTGGATCTCTGATACGGCGAAAGTCAAATCACTATCAACCATATTGCCTTGGAACATTAGGGCGTTGGTCACGATGGGCGATGGAAGCATATAGCGTTCCGTATCATCAGCAGGATTCGGCCGCGTTTGTATGCCCCAACCAGATGCATCATAGTTTGGCACATCCCATGCCGTTTGCCAGGTACTGGTCCAAAGGTCCCAATAGTACAATTCGTAGGCATCGTTGTCATCTGCCTGCACAATGAGGCTTTCGATCTTAAACGTGTTGCCGAGATCGATAGTTATCCAGCGGGCGGCACCGTCATTAGAATCCCACCAAACAGGTCCCTGGTCCCATTGTGTAGCCCGCGGGACAAAAATACCGTCCACAATTGTGGCTGGATTGACCACTAATCCTCCTCCCCATCCACCTGTGAAAAATGAACCGCCATTTAGCGTCACATTTGCATTCAAAGCCACATTGGTGATGGGGCCGGCAACACTGACACCTGCTCCGAGAGCAGCACACATTACTATTACTGATATTCTTTTGAGCATTTTATTCACACCTTTCTCATCTAAACAAATAGTAACAACACAATAATAAGTTTTTGACAAGCGTCGCACTAACATTCAACCTTAAGGATCTTGCGCATTGACCCTCTATGTTGTATATAGGTTAAGTTGCTAATCAGGCAAGATTTGGTGGGCCACGGACTTTGTAGCTAAAAGAGATACGGGTGAAAAACAAACGTTCCGATTGACACCAGTCCTCCGTTTCCTGCCGTATTACCTAATTTCCAACTCGTCCCATACCTGATCACGCATCAGGTTTTGCCCAGGAACTATGGATACGTAATACGCCGTGAAGCCACAAGTCGTAAAGACTTATTGGTTTCGCTTACCTATTTTTACCATACATCCTATGTTGATGTCAAGGAGAATTTCCCAAATTTATATAAATTTTTTGCTCATTTTTAGTGGGATCAAGAAATTATGCCACAGAAAGGGCGTTTTGAGCTTATCAAGGATGTTTATTGTGGTGCCTGCGTATTTTTCAATCTCTGAAATTCACTGCTTTTATGTAATTTATGGTTACGAATCGCGTTACTTGGAGCTAAATACGCATGACTTTTCGACCAAAAGCGATGGTAGCGCCGAACAAAAATCAGAAATTTGAAATATTTTTTTATTCCATACCAGACAAGGACTTACGTCGAAAATACTGTCTACAATTTTGTAGATTTTCGCATCAAACGCGCAGGTACGTTCAATTATGGGGGGCGGCTTTTTTCGGCCGGGGCCAAAAGCCGGTTGCCCGAAATGTGAATACGGTGCATGGCGTGTCATTCATAGCATATCGTTCCTGCTTGTCATTCTGAGCAGAACGTAGTGGAGCGAAGAATCTTAACACCTCAGGAGGATAAGTAATCGATGCGTTGCTACAACATCACCAGCATCGAGATCCTTCGCTTCGCTCAGGATGACAGAGTATGGATAGAAAGGTTGTTACATTATGATCTGTCACGAGAGTGAGCTTCAAGAGATGCTGGAGATAGGCCTATATCTCGGGTTGGGGCCACGATACCTGCTGTATTATTACGGCCGGCTTGCAATCACCAACGATGCCGGACTGATGCGCTGGCCGGGAGGGCCGAAGGTGATTGTCGCTGTCATCAAGGCTCAGGAATGCGCGTGCGGGCTTAGCCCGGCGAGAAAGTCGTACCTGCTGGCGAAGCTGTGTTCGCTGGAAGATGTCAGGAAAATACAAAGCCGGCAGGCGGGTGAGGATAGATGCCGGCTCAGTTTGCAAAGGAGTTGAAATGTCCAGGAAAGATGTCATTAGGCTGTTACGAGAGCTTCCGCAATCGATAGCAGCCGAGGCGGCGGTGTTAGGCTCGATCATAATCGAGCCGGCGTGATTTGCCGAGGTGGCCGAGCTTCTCTGTACCGAGACGTTTTATTATTACGAGAACCGCGCGATATACGAGGCACTGCTGCGAATCTCCAACCGCGGTGACGGCGAGTCCATCGATTGTATGCTGCTGTTGCAGCGGGAGGATTATTACCATAAGGGCCAGGCCGATTACTGCAATACGAACGTAGCCGACGTTATCGTCGCAAAGCAGCGGAACGGCCCGACCTGAGCGATTAAGCTGACATTCCGCCCGGAGTTGTCGCGGTTCGAGAGTTACGCGCCTTTGGAGCAATAAAAAGAGGAAAAACCTATTGACAACAAAACAAAAATTGCCGATATTAGTTTTCACAAGGTGGCAAAAGGAAGGTTTCCGAAAGGGGTTTCTTCCGGTAAAAGTGGGGCGTACTTACACTTTTAAGTTGTAATTCTTTTATTTTTAAGGTTTTATGCAAGGGGTGCTTGTTTTATTAGGGGGCTCCTTGCTTTCCATTTTTTGGTAATGTGAATACTTGGAAATAAGGAAAGAGGTTGTGTAATGACGAACAATGGTGAAAAAAATCTTATCAGTGGACCGTGGTCGTGGACAAAGGATGATATAAAACTACTTAAGCGACTTTATCCTCGAGGAAATACCAAGATGATAGCCGAGAAGCTTTGCCGGCCTTTGACGGCGGTCAGGCAGAAGGCTTATGACATGGGGATGAAAACGGACATATACAACTATTGGACAGAAGATGAGTTGAAGTTGCTTTCTAAACTTTATGCCGATACGATAACAGACGAGCTTGCCGAGCGATTTGGCCGGTCTGCAGGGTCAGTAAAGACCAAAGCACGCCAATTAGGGCTAAAGAAAAGCCAGAGCTTTCTCAAAGCCATAAAATCCCGCCCCCGAAGACGGCGCAAGAAAACAACCTGATTTTCCTTAGGATTCAGTCGTAAATATTTAGCCCTCAGCTTCGCTGGGGGTCATTCCTGGTAGTACGTATTTCGTACGCCATCAGTAAATTCAGTCGCAACCGATTTTCATTTTCAAGCCGGAGATTTGATAAGGGCAATAGGGGGGTACAGCCATGACTAATGCAAAGCCATTAAGCGCCAAACAGCTTGCCGTGATAGATGATTTGTTCAAAGGCCGGTTGGAAGAACAGGAGATTCTGGAAAAACACAATCTCAGCAGAAGGCTCTACGACAAGTGGCTGGCCGATGAGGGCTTTAACGATCATCTCGATCGGCGCATGGTCTGGGAATACCGCAGGTGCGAGTTTATGCTGGCTCACTATGCCCGTGTGGCCGCGTCCAATCTCGTGCAAATCACAGATCCCGATCCCCAAAAACCAGAAGCCGCCCGCAAGGCCTGCATCGACATTATCACAATGCGCGCCAATCGTTTAACCGGCACCCCCGCGATGCCGGTTGATAATCCTACGCCGACGTCCGAATCCCTAAACCTCTCACTCGAAACCACCGGCAAACTTTTAGCCGTCTTGGCAGAAGAAAAAACTGCTTAATACATCGTATCATAGGCCGAATTTGCTACCTTATTATACTTTTCGGGCCTAAAGTATAATAAGAATTCGCTTATTAAACGAAAGTATAATAAGATATAAATTCTTATATGAACGGAAGATAGATGTGTTTTATCATGTTTTCACCAGGATTTTCTACCAATATTGCTTGATTTATTATACTTTTGGGCTAAAAAGTATAATAAGATTGTGGAACATAAATGAAAGTATAATAAGGTATGAAAGAATCCAAAATTACAGACGGCAATCCCGGACGTTTTGACCCGACGATCAATAGGCAAATGGCATTTGTGCCGAATGATTTGCCACCGCAACTGGAATGGACTCCGGAGCTTATCAAAGCCTTATCAGACGCAAGTCATGCCATTGGCCAATTGCATGGTGTAGGTCTTAATCTGCCTAATCCAAATCTGCTGATAACGCCCTTTATCCGGCGAGAAGCGGAATTATCCAGCCGTATTGAAGGTACGCAAGCGGAATTGCGTGATATATACTTGTTCGAGATGCACGAGTCTACTACCAAACCGAACGTTACGGATGTTCGGGAAGTAGCTAACTATGTCAGTGCATTGGAGCATGGGTTAAAACGATGTAATGAGCTGCCTGTGTGCCTGCGCATGATAAAGGAACTTCATAAGATTCTGCTCGAAGCGGTGCGCGGCGAGAGTGACAGGCCGGGTAACTTTCGGACTACTCAGAATTGGATCGGATCGAAAGGTTGTACTATTGAGCAAGCCAGTTACATTCCTCCTGCGCCTGAACATATAATTATGTGTCTCGATGCTTTGGAGAAATTTCTGAACGCTCCGATAGGAAATATCCCATTGCTTGTATGGCTGGCAATGATCCATTATCAGTTTGAGGCGATACATCCCTTCCGCGATGGAAATGGTCGTATTGGCCGACTGTTGATCGTGTTATTCTTATGTGCTCACAAAGTCCTGGATAGACCACTGTTGTACCTCAGCGCATACTTTGAACGCAACCGACAGGAATATTATGACCGATTGCTGCGTGTAAGTACTCATGGCGAATGGGTACAATGGTTCCTGTTTTTTCTTCGAGGAATTATTGAGCAGTCAACAGATGCATTTAGGATATCCAGGGAACTTCTTCGACTCCAAAGCAAGTATCACGGCATGATAAAATCAAAAAGGTCCGCCTTGCAAATCAAGATTGTTGATTTGCTTGTGGAACGCCCGGTCCTCACTATTCCCTATGTGGGCAGGCACTTCAACGTTACTTATGTTACGGCAAGAAACAACGTCGTCAAATTCGTGAAAACAGGGATTTTGAAAGAAGTTATAGGTTCCAAACGATGTAAGGTTTATTTAGCCGAGGAAGTGTTAGAGATTATTAACAGACCTTTCTCTGTGGGTTAAAGTTGTAACGAATAGAGGATATCGATCCTTTGTTCTTGTGTTTGAATAGTAGTAAAGGAAGTAACGGCATATGAGTCAATGTGATTACACACGACGGGGATTTTTGAAGGCTTTGGGGGCTGGGGTGGCAGCTCTGGCTTCGGCGGGGAATTTAATGGCCGGAGAGCGAAAGGCCGCGGGCAAGCCGAATATTTTGATGATTCTGGTCGATGATCTGGGCTATGGTGATTTGTCGAGCTATGGGGCGAAGGATTTGAGGACGCCTCATATCGATGGGCTCATGACGGCTGGAGTGCGGTTCGATAATTTCTACGCCAACTGCCCGGTCTGCTCGCCGACAAGGGCGTCGCTATTGAGCGGGCGATATCCCGACATGGCTGGCGTGCCGGGAGTGGTTCGCACGCATATCACTAATAGCTGGGGCTATCTGGCTCCACATGCAGAGTTGCTGCCGAAGCTGCTAAAACCGGCCGGCTATCACACCGCCATCGTTGGCAAGTGGCATCTCGGCCTGACCTTGCCCAACACGCCGAACGAGCGCGGCTTTGACCACTTCCACGGCTTTCTCGGCGATATGATGGACGACTACTACGATCACCGTCGGCACGGCAATAATTACATGCGGCTGAACGGCAATCAAGTCGACCCCGAAGGCCACGCTACCGACCTGTTCACGCAGTGGTCTATCGACTACATCCGAAATAGTGTCGAGGGCGTCCCGCCCTCGAATCGCGGGCAGGATGCCCGCGACACGATGCGGCCATTCTTTTTGTACCTGGCCTACAACGCCCCGCACACGCCGATCCAGCCGCCCGATGACTGGCTGGAGCGCGTCAAAAAACGCCAGCATGGTATTGATGAGAAACGTGCTAAACTCGTCGCCTTGATCGAGCATCTCGATGACGGGATAGGCAAAGTCATAACGGCACTAAAAGACGCTGGCGTCAACGACAATACGTTGGTGATTTTCACATCAGATAACGGTGGTCAACTTAATGTGGGAGCCAACAACGGCCCACTGCGGGCGGGCAAGCAGGACATGTACGAGGGCGGTATCCGCGTGCCGATGTGTGCCGTCTGGCCGGGGAAGATTCAGCCCGGCACGCAAAGCGAGCGTGTCGCGCTGACGATGGATTTGTACCCGACCATCTGCGAAGCGGCCGGGGCTAAAATCGCTAACGAGATCGACGGGCGCAGCATTCTGCCGACACTGCTGGGCAAATCGCAGCCGGTTGAGGACCGCTTTTTGTTCTGGGTACGCCGTGAGGGCGGCGGCTACGGCGGGCGGGCATATTACGCCGCACGGTACGGCGACTACAAGCTCGTACAGAACAGCCCATTCGAGCCGATGGAGCTTTACAATCTCAAGGACGATCCGCAGGAGCAGGAACCTCTCGGCAAGAAAAACAAAATGTATCAGAAGCTCTTTACCGCTCTTCGCAACCATATTATCGAAACCGGAGCGGTGCCCTGGGAGAAATACCCCGTTCCACCACTGGCGGCGGAAAAATCGGGCTCGTAATTTTTTACATTTTTTTTACAACCGAAAACGTTGAACGGTCGTCATAATATATGGGAATACGAGAATATCTTTGTATTTCTATGGAAACGAATTCAAACGGCATTCTGTTCGGAAAGGGCCTTGCGATGATAAGAGACATGAAATTCTCGTTCGCAGTTCCGGCGGTTGTAATTGTATTTTTGCTTTTAGGGTTGGCGTTGGGCATTGAGACGCCAAGCGAGCCTGTACGCATGTCGGAAAGTCAGATCAGGGATTTGGCCGGCAGGCATGTAATGGTACGAGTTTACAACGACTGGCAATCCGATCCGCGGACGTACAAACTGATCAATGTACCATTGACCGATTTTTCGTTCAGCTTCGATGCCGTCAGGGATGCTCTGCCCGGCGTCAGCGACTCAGCCGCTATCGTCGTATCCGGTAATCAGCAGAAAGATAAGGCTTTAGCGGCAATAATAGGTGATTCGCTCTGCGCCGAACGCTACGAAAAGGGCAAACGATTCTTTATCCGGCCTTCACACTCTGACACAAAAAGCCCGAAGGAATGGGTCGTTACCGATGCTCTGGGGCTTCCGTTTCCAAAAGCCTCTGTTGAGATTTTCGTCCATGGAGTCTCGGACGAAGACCCGCACATCTATCTGCACACGGCCACTACTGATGACCAGGGTCGGTTGGAAATTCCTGATCTGACCGGCAAGTTGAGATTATTATCTTTTATTATTTCAGAGAAGAACTACGGCGTCTCTCTGGTTGACCGTTACATCAATGAACAGAAAGAGTTGATCGTGCCCCTCGTATCCAAAGCCACAGAGGCTTATAATCGTTCCATTCACGGGATTGTTATGGATCCCGAAGATAATCCGGTCGGCGGAGCGTTAATTGAGTGCTACAACATACGCACACTCGGCGAGGGCCTGATCAACGGGCATCACGGCTGGGCATACCAATCGCTTACCGATGAAAAAGGCGTTTTCAGCCTGTACCTGCCGAATGAAAACCGCCGTGATGAAAGAGGATATCTTATCCCACCGAGATCCAAATATCTTGTACGGATTGAAGCACCGAAAGAGCTTGGCCTTTTACCGTACGTTAAGCCGGTAGAAAACGGCAGGGAAGCCTTGATTTTTTTGGAAAGCGGCGGGCGTTTCAGAACTCTTATATTTGAAGACGCCAACGGGCCGATGACAGATCCGAGGAAACTGCAGTATATCAGTCTGACTATCAATAGACCCGATGGGAGCCGGGTGTTTTTAAGATACGACGACTTCAAGGATGGAGGTTTTTTCCCGCCGGGAGAATATCGCGCTGTAGCGCAGGGAATAGAGAATTTTGATTTCAAGCCTCTGACCGTGAACGGGCAGAGCCATGATGAATTGGTATTCAGGCTGTCGGAAAGCATTCTGTATTATGGGCAGATCGTTCACGGCCTTAACGGCGAGCCGATGCCTGGTGTGTTTGTTATCGGCTACAATAGCAAGTCTAAGGGGAATCTTTCGATGATTACTGATGAGCAGTGGCAGGCTCTTCATGCTTTGTCGGACGATCCCGGTCTTACGGACCCGGCGGTAAAACCGATATGCGATATTTACGGTGTAAAAAAAATCGTGCGGACCGATGAGCAGGGGTGTTTTCAGATGGGCTTTCGCCCTGGCGAGATTTACGGCTTCGTCGCTTTTGAGCAGGATTATCTCGGCCTGATGCATCGCCGGCACGCATTGACACCCGACGAGAACAGGCAGGCAGAAATCCCCGTGATGAAGCTGTACCCGGCCGCTACTGTTCTGATTGAGGTCAGTAGCGCGGCGACGCATATTTCTATCTGGCCTCGCTGGATTGTAGATGAAAACGAAAATTCTGTTTGGGTGCGGGAATTTCTGGCTACCGACGACAGAAGAGAGAGTATGTTTACATACGATGCCTGGATAGCACAAAACAAAGCGCAGAGTTTCCATGTACCGGCTGGTTTGAACTTGCGTGTCAAATTGGATACTCCTTATGATAGGCAGTTCTGTCCCATCGAAATACCCCGGGTCATTCATCTCGCCCAAGGCCAGGTGCTGGATTTGGGCCGGCATCAGTTCGCGATCGCCCTTGAGGTTTATGTGCAGGTGACCAATTCACAGGGCCGGGTGATAGAAGGTGTGCCGGTGAGGTTGCTGCGCGACGGCAACACATGGAGTGTGCCGCACAATACCGATGAATCCGGCATAGCTCGGTTTAATGTGGTTCCCAATTCCCAAGGCGAATTCGGCGTGCGCTACCACGAAGAAGGAGGGGTATCCCTGAAAGAAACCATTTCCTATCAAGTAGGTCGTGACGAGGATTCGGGCCGGCTGTTTACACTTCAGCTATCTGACGAAATTCTTGAGCTTCTGTTCAGATCGGAAGGTCTCTGACCATTAAAATCTTGACATCGACAACCGTTTGCGGATACAACACGGCAGACAATTAGATACAAGGCCGACTGTAAACACACGAGAATTAGGGAGGCAACGCTGAAATGAAAAAGAAAATCCTGAGAGTATTACTATTCGTATTTTTGCTGCCGGTGCTGGTTTCTTCTGTCGGGGCGCAGACACGTGTCGAGGGCGTCCCGCCCTCGAATCGCGGGCAGGATGCCCGCGACACGATTCTTGTCGAGGCCGAGGGCTTTGCGAACCGTGGCGGCTGGGTCGTGGACCAGCAGTTTATGGACCAGATGGGCTCGCCGTTCCTGCTGGCTCACGGTTTGGGTAGGCCGGTTGGCGACGCCGCGACTGCTGTATCGTTTCCGGCGACGGGCATATACCGCGTTTGGGTCCGGACACGCGACTGGGTCGCTTCCTGGAAAGCGCCGGGAGCGCCCGGCAGGTTCCAGCTAATTATCGACAATGAGCCGCTCGGCACCGTGTTCGGCACACAGGGCGCCCAGTGGCACTGGCAGAACGGTGGGATGATTGAGATTAAGAAGAAGCAGGTCGTGCTCAAACTGCACGATCTGACCGGCTTCGACGGTCGATGCGATGCTATTGTTTTTTCCACCGATACAAATTTTATACCACCGAACGAAGGTGAATCAATGGAAGCTTTTCGCCGGAGGTTACTCGGCCTGTCTGAAGTGCCTCAGAACGCAGGCAATTTTGACCTGGTCGTAGTCGGCGGCGGTATCGCCGGCACCTGCACAGCGCTGTCGGCGGCAAGGCTCGGCCTGCAGGTGGCGCTCATCCAGAATCGTCCCGTGCTGGGCGGCAATAACAGCTCTGAGGTTCGCGTTCACTTGAACGGCGAGGTCAACCAGCCGCCATATCCGGCCCTTGGCGGCGTCGTTAACGAACTGGATACCGGGCTTCGAGGCAACGCCCAGCCAGCCGAACATTATGACGACCAGCGGAAACTCAAAGTCGTCCGGGCGGAGGAAAATATACACCTGTTCCTAAACATGCACGCTTTGAAAGTCGAAAAGCAGGGCGATCGGATTGTCGCGGTCATCGCCCAACATATTCAAAAAGGCAGCCGGTCGCGTTTCACCGCTCCGCTGTTTGCGGATTGTACCGGCGACGGAACGCTCGGATATCTGACCGGCGCCGATTTCAGAATGGGACGTGAAAGCAAGGGCCAGACCGGCGAATCTCTGGCACCGGAAAAGCCCGACAAAATGACGATGGGCGCATCGGTTCAATGGTACTCGATTGCAAGCGGCAAGCCATCGAGGTTTCCCGATTGTCCCTGGGCGTTGCAGTTTAACGAACAAAGCTGTCACTATCTGATCCGCGGCGACTGGAACTGGGAAACGGGAATGAACCGTGACCAGATAACCGAATTCGAGTCTATCCGCGACCACGCTCTTCGCGCCGTCTATGGCAACTGGTCGTATCTTAAGAACAGCAGCCGGGACAGGACGAAATACGCTGACCGTCAGCTCGAATGGGTGGCTTATATCGCCGGCAAGCGCGAATCACGCCGGCTGCTCGGCGACATCATATTGCAGCAGCAGGACATTCAGCGACGCAAGAGATTCCCCGATTCGTTTGTTACGACCACCTGGTCCATCGACCTTCACTATCCGGATCCGAAAAACTCAAAGTACTTTCCCGGCGAGGAATTCCGCTCGATTGCCAAGTTCAATCAGATAAAACCGTATCCGATTCCCTACCGGAGCCTCTATTCCCGCAACATCGGCAATCTGATGATGGCCGGGCGCTGCATCAGCGTGACACACGTGGCGCTCGGGACCGTACGCGTAATGCGAACCGGCGGAATGATGGGCGAGCTGATCGGAATGGCAGCGTCACTTTGCAAGAAGCACAATACCGGTCCTCGCGGCGTCTATGAGAAGCATCTGGCCGAGTTGAAACGGTTGGCCCGAAAAGGCATTGGAAAACCCGCCGAGATTGACGAAGATATGTTTCGGCAGGCCGTAGAGAACGGACATCTCGCTAATGAAGGATTTATCCACTGCCGGGATTTTGTCAAAGGCTGGCTTCGACATGCCGATAGGAAGACCGGCCTGATCCCCAGAAATCTTAGCCGGGATAAAGACATCTGGAACGCCCAGGACAGTGCGGCGGACAATTATCCATTTATGGTGCTCACCACGGCTATTATTGATCGCCCGCTTTTTGACGGCAGGATGCGGAATATGCTGCGCGCCGAAACCCGGCTTACATCCCGCATCGGAAGCCTGCCCGATACATACTCTTTTACCAAGCAGGACTTCCATGATTCGAGAGAAAATCTGGGCCGTATAATCTTCGGATCGTCGGAATATGTCAAAGACGGCCTGCTGCCGCTTACCGAATGGCTCGGACCAAGCCCATGGTCCGAACGCATGATAAACATACTTGACGATTTGTGGGCGCGGGCGCCTGTTACAACGCCGTATGGCAAAATCCTCTCGAAAAACCAGGAAATCAACGGCGAAATGCTCCAGACCTTGTCCCGTGTTTACTGGATGACCGGCGACAGGAAATATTTGCGCTGGGCAGTTCGTCTCGGCGATTATTATCTGCTCGGCGGACATCACCCCACACGCGATGAAGAATCGCTCAGGCTTCGCGATCACGGCTGCGAAATCGTTTCGGGCCTGTGCGAGTTGTACGCGACGGTAAATTACGCCATGCCGGCTAAAAAGGGTGCTTATCGAACACCCATTCACGGAATGCTCGATCACATTCTCGAATTCGGCCGAAACGAGCATGGTCTTTTCTACAATGCCATCAGTAATAGAACGGGCCGGCACGACAGGAATCTGGCCGACACCTGGGGCTATAATCTCAACGGCTTTTATACCGTGTATCTGATAGACAAAACCGAGGCCTATCGCCAGGCCGTTCAGAAAGCGCTCGGCAACCTTAACGACTACTACAAAAATTATCAGTGGGAAGGCAGCAGTGCCGATGGTTACGCCGATTCAATCGAAGGTGCGATCAACCTCTACAATCGTGAGCCGGATGATTCTGCTGCGAAGTGGATAGACAGCGAAATCAAGGTTATGTGGGACATGCAACAGCCCAACGGAATCATCGAGGGATGGCACGGCGACGGAAACTTCGCACGCACCACAATCATGTATTGCCTCTGGAAAACACAAGGCCTGACCGTCCGGCACTGGCGGGATGATGTGGTTTTTGGAGCGTTTCAGGATGGAGATGGACTCAAAATAAGCATAAGTGCCAACAGAAGATGGCAGGGAAAGCTGCTCTTCGACACGCCGCGGCACCAGACGGTTATGAATATGCCGCTCGACTGGCCGCGTATCAACCAGTTCCCCGAGTGGTTCACCGTTAAGGCCAACAAACGCTACATGGTTCACGACTTGACGACCAATTCAAGAAAGTCTTACACCGCCAAGCAGCTCATTGAAGGTCTCTCAATCAACATCCAGCGGGGAGAAGAGCATTACCTGCAAGTGCGATAAAGAGGGCAATTTGATCGATCTTTGTGCGGGCCCGGTAATGATGAGAACCAAGCACAAAATAATCACGGTAGCCGTGCTCTTGATTAGTATTGGTGTGGCGGCATTATTGACTTGGCATGTTCGCAGACCCGTCATCCTATACAAGACGGAGTATATTCCTTCTCTTGGCGGATTTCCTACAGCGCATTCCATCAATGACCTCGGCCAGGTTGTCCTGTCTCGTGGTGTTCTGTCTCCAACTGGTGTCCCCCAAACACGGCTCTATATCTGGGATTCGAACAATGCCCAAGTGGACTTCGGTCCGTTGATAAAAGGATATATGAGAGATCTTCGCATCAATAACACCGGTCAAATATGTGGA
This sequence comes from uncultured Phycisphaerae bacterium, assembly GCA_965372295.1. GTDB lineage: Bacteria > Planctomycetota > Phycisphaerae > Sedimentisphaerales > Anaerobacaceae > JAFGPJ01. The sequence goes on along the minus strand of CBDVBU010000002.1, from coordinate 8,979 downwards.
ATGTTCATGACTCTGAACGGATACATGCAGCCTTTTTTCTGGGACCCGAATGATGGTCTGACAAAGTTCGGTAAACTGAGCAAAACAACTACTCGAATTAGCGGGGTGAATAATGCCGGCCAAGTAATCGGGTACACCTCAATGCAGCAAAGGCGAAGTGGTCGGCAATCTTTCATTTGGGACTCTAAGACGGGGACGTTCGATCTCGGCAGCCTGGGTGGGGGAGGGACCGCTGCGTCCAGTATCAATGACAGTGGACAAGTCGTCGGTGTCTCGTCCAATCCGACTCTTGGACGACAGGTCTTTCTCTGGGATAAAAGCAGGGGCATGTCCGCCATTGATGGTATAAGTACAATGAAAGTTCAAATCAACAATAATGGTCTGTTGGTTTACGCCAAGTCGAACAGCAGTCGTCGGATTACTGAATTTGTGAGCTGGAACAAAGACACAGGTTGCAAAACTCTCGCGACGTTCGTCGGTGATTTTGGCAACGTTACATCGGTCAATGATATAGAGCAGGTCCTACTCGTTGTACATCGCAGTGGATTTCAAATTCATAAATACGGATTTTTCAGCCGCTCGGACTACTGGCTTTGGGATCCACAGCGGGGAAAGATTAACTTGTCAAAACAAGTCCATCTTGCAGGAGGCAGTTTCCGCCCGGTTGACATCAACAACGACGGCTGGATTCTCGGATGTATTTATGATAAGAAAACGAATCGGCCGCTTCGCTGGCTTCTGCTCAAACCGATCAAAGATAAGTGGAAGTAGTCTATGGAGGGATGATGTGATTTTTGGAGCTATCCAGGCAGACGTTCCGCAGTATTTGATTGTGCAGTGGTTAGATGTGGGAGCGGTTCGCGGGCCGCCAATTAATAAGGACAGTTCAAATGGATCAGTCAAAAAACAGCCAAGTTTATCAAGAGCTTGAAGAGAATATTCCCGCCCTATGTCATCCTGAGCGCAGCGAAGGATCTCAACGTTGTCGGTGTTATAGCGACGTATCGGTTGGTTATACTCTTTTGGCGTTTAGATTCTTCGCTTCACTTCGTTCCGCTCAGAATGACAAGCAGGGGGCGATCCACTCAGAATGACATTCAAATCAGGGGGTAGTATGATGACAGAATCAACCATTTCAACAATTTCCGATGGCGTCGAAAGGGCGTCCGGCGTTTACGCTGAGCTTAGGCGGACTCGGCCTGTTACAAGGCGGGACCTGAAAAATTATGTGAAAGTCTTCCTTGGTATCGACGTGCCGGATAAGAGAATATGTCCGGAACATCAAAGCCCGATGGATTATCTTTGGCATACTTTTCGTGAGTCGAAGAGCGAACCACGGGCTACGAATCACGATGCAATTGTTTGGGCGAATCGTGCCGGCGGCAAAACCGAGCTTGCTGCTGTCGCTACACTTCTTGATTGCCTCTTTAAGCCGAACTGCCAGGTCCGGATCCTGGGCGGATCGGGCGAGCAGGCCGGCAGGATGTACGAGTATCTGACCGGCTTTTTATATCACGGCTACGAGCAATTTCTTGCCGGGCCTGCTCGCAAAACCAAGTGTCACTTTATCAACGGCTCGGCGGTCGAGGTCCTGACACAGTCTGCCGCCAGCGTCCGCGGCCAGCACGTTCAGAAACTTCGCTGCGATGAGCTTGAGCTGTTCGACGAGGATGTGTTCGCAGCGGCAAAGTTCACCACACAGAGCACGCCGGAAATTACCGCCGGCATGGAGTTGATCAGCACGATGCACCGGCCTTACGGTCTTATGCACGAGGTCGTGACATCGGCTCCGAAGTTCGGTACGCCGGTCTTCAAGTGGTGCGTGTGGGAGACAATCGAAAACTGCGTCGGCAGAAGCTGCTCGCAATGTCCCTTGTCGGGAGACTGCCGGGGCAGAGCGAAGGCGGCGAACGGCTATCTGAAAATCGACGACTGCATTACCCAGATGCGCCGGGCCAGCAGGGCGAGCTGGGAGGCCGAGATGCTCTGCACGAGACCGTCACGGCAGAACGTCGTCTTCGATGAGTTCGACCCGGCTGTGCACGTTCAACCGGTCGACTATGATCCGAATCTTCCGCTGTACCGAGCGCTGGATTTCGGATTCGTCAATCCGTTTGTGTGCCTCTGGATTCAGGTTGACGATGCCGGCGTCGTGCGTGTGATCGATGAATACATTCGCAGCAGGGCGACCATCGACGTGCACGCGCTTGAAATTAAGAGCCGAACACCGGTTGCGGAAGAACAAGTGACGGCGACGTTTTGTGACCCGGCGGGCAAGAGTGTTAATGATGTCACCGGCACCAGCGCCGTCCGGGAACTGCGGGCGTTGGGAATCGTGGTGCGATTTAAACGCAGCGGTATTTTGGAAGGCATCGAGCTGATCCGCCGGGCAATTCGCTCCGGCGATGGGAAAAGCAGCCTGATTGTCTCGCCGAGATGCCCCCGCCTGATCGAGGCAATGGAATGTTATCATTACCCGGAATCCGCCAACACTCCCGGCGAGCTCCCACAAAAAGACGGCCTATACGACCACCCCATCGACGCCCTGCGATACTTCTTCATTAACCAGGCCCACTCTTCCAAAACCACAGCCCGGCGATATTAGAAGCTGGAAATGAGGGGTCCATTCATAAAAAATTAAAAATATTCTAATTTTCAGAAGAAAAATAGTGCAAATAGTCGATTTATATCGTATAATATTCTATATACCGGAAGATGGAGGTGCAAAAATGAATATTGGAGCAAGACTCAAGGCTGCCAGAGATTTTATCGGTTACACACTTGAAAAGGCCTCAAAAGAGAGCGGAATAGGTCAGTCTTCTTTGAGCGAGTTTGAGAATGGCAAAAGAGAACCGAAGTTCTCACATCTCAGTAAGTTGGCAGATGTGTACAAGAGAAAAATCGAATTCTTTCTGACGGATAAGCCTATCATCGAAAGGGTGATGCTTTGGCGTGATAAACCAGTGGGCGACGAAGGAATCAAGAACGTGGAGGCAGAATTCTATCAACTCTGTCAGCAGTACCGGGACCTTGAGATACTCACGGATGAAGTGAAAGAGCCTAAGTTACCGGTTTCCGGCATTATAAAACCGGAGGAATTTGACTATGACCAGGCGGAGCTATTTGCGAAGGATGTCCAGGATATGTTTCGTCTTGGTGATGTACCTATTGCGTCCCTTAAGCAAATATTAGAAGAAATGTTCTATGTGAAAATATTCTACCTCGATTTTTCAGGAAGTGCCATATCGACAGTATCACAGGAATTCGGTCCCGCGATTCTTCTTAACTCACGAAATAAACAATGGCGAAGAAGCTACGACCTTGCCCACGAACTCTTTCATATTCTTACATGGGATGTGTTCAGAGCTAAGAGCAAAAACAAGACACAAGATGAAGATAAACTTGCCAATGCGTTTGCAAGTCGACTTCTAATGCCAGCAGAATCTATAAAGGACAGAGTAAAAGCTTGCGTAAATGACAATGGCCAGATTAGTCTCAACAAATTGGATGATATCGCGAGAGAATTTGACGTATCGTTAGTTGCTTTGGTTTACCGCATATCAAGCATATACAGACTTAGAAGAGAAGATACTGCGAAGAACGTTAATTCGGTTGAGAAATACTTCGCACTTACCAAATCACGACCATCATATGAACCTGTCAAGCTTCCGGAAAGATACTGTGATTTGGCTCTGCGTGCTCTGAGAGTAGGGAAATTATCTTTGATGCAGTTTTCTAAATATATGGGCATAAGTTACAGAAAAGCTCAAGAGTATCTCGCGGAAGATGAGGACTTCACGGATGAAAAAGTTTCGATTTCTGTTGCTTGACGCCGGGCCAATAATCAAACTTTTTAGCCTGGGTATCTGGGACGATTTTATCAAACATTGTGATATCAACATATCGCGAATAATTGCGGATAATGAAGCTCTCTACACGGAAGATGGGACAAAACAAATTGATTTAGGAACTTATGAAGAACAAGACCTTATCAAGATTCTTGATGTAGATATCTCTATAGTGAAAACCTTTCATGACAAGATTCATCGACTATTCAAAGTCGATATCCATTCTGGTGAGAAAGAGATATTGGCTTTTTTGTATAGTTCTTCAGAAGATTGGCTTGTTTGTGCATCTGATGGTGCTGTGTTCAGAGTTCTGGGAATACTTGGCAGATCAGAACAAGGTATTTCTTTGGAAGAGATTTTGAAACAGATTGGACTATATAGAAATCTCGAATGGCAATACACCAAGAAATTCCGCGAGAATTACACACGTTTAGGCCAGAAAGATTTTATTCAGGACAGAGGTCTGCAGTAGCCTTGCCAATTCAAGCTCCAACTTGTCAGTTGATAATTCGGATGTAATTCTCCAAACATCCCATTGCCTTGTTAATATTAATCGCGGTGAGGGCAAGATGGTTACACGATTTTACTGATAGCTATTCATCGAGCAGGATGCTGGACATTATACAGCATGAGCATATTATTGCCGATATTTACTGAAAATCACTTAAGGCGTCAAAGCTTTTGTTCGATATTGCTAACAACCGCAGGAGGAAACTTTGGCGGGAAAATCTCAGCCGAATTGAGCACATAAAAAGGAAACAGGGCTGAGGTGCGGAGGGAGAGGAAAAAGCGAGATATCCTCAGCCCTGTGAATGTGCTCATTCTATCTAACTATTAATATATCATAAAGCTCTACGTAAATCAATACTATTTTTAAAAAAATTGTTCATTTTCAGCAAAAATAAACTCCGCAGGAAAATACTCTAAATAACCTGATATCAAAAGTTTACAAGATTACAATAGCTTATGTCTTGCGTTTTGTCAAGCATATTATTAAAATATTTTTGTTGAAGCAATCATATTTTAGCACAAGTGAAAATTTGAGGACGACTATGCTCACAGATAACATTCTTGAACTGGTAGGTAATACACCGCTTCTGCAATTGAAGGGCGAAAAGATTTTTGCCAAGGCGGAATTTCTCAATCCCGGCGGGAGTATCAAGGACCGCGTAGCTTTGGCGATGCTCGAGGCCGCCGAACGCGACGGCAAACTCAAAGAAGACTCTATTATCACCGAACCCAGCAGCGGCAACACAGGTATCGGCCTGGCGCTGGTCGGGCACCTGATGGGCTATCGCGTCCGAATCGTCATGCCGGAGGGAATGAGTGAAGAGCGAAAGAAGCTCATCAAAGCCCTCGGCGGAGAACTTGTTCTGATCCCCGATGAAGAAGGCCTGGCCGGTGCGGTTCGTACAGTCGAGCAGATGGCCGCTGAAGATCCGCGCGTTTATGTGCCGCAGCAGTTCGAGAACCCGGAAAATCCTCGTGTCCATTATGAGCAGACCGCACGCGAGCTTTGGCGGCAAATGGGCGGCAATATAGATTGCTTTGTCGCCGGCGTTGGCAGTGGCGGAACGCTCCAGGGCGTGGGAAAATTCCTAAAGGAGCATAAAAAGGGTGTAAAAATCATCGCTGTAGAGCCTGAGAACTGCTCGGCACTCTTGGGCCACGAGCCGGGCCTGCACCAGATTCAGGGCATCGGCGACGGTTTTATCCCCGCCATACTCGATGTTTCGATGGTCGATGACGTGGTGGAGGTTTCAGACGATGATGCGATTCAAACCACCCGTCAATTGGGCACAGGTTTAGGTCTGCTGGTCGGTATCAGTTCGGGCGCCAATGTCTGGGCGGCGCGCCGGCTGGCTGAGAAAATCGAGGGCAATATCGCAACCGTCCTGCCGGACAGGGCGGAGCGCTATTTCAGCACCGCCTTGTTATGATTTTACCTTTGACATTCTGAGCAGAGCGAAGCGGTTGCGTCAAAGAAGCGAAATCAAGAATCTTAACTTCGCCGCGCTCTCCCTAAGGGACGCCTTACGGTGCGTTCAGGATGCCAAAAACCTTATTAATGGACTTTTAAAAACTCAAACTGACCGATTTTCGTTGTCATACTGAGCCGAAGGCGAAGCATCTAGGCAGCGAACTGATTATTCGCAAGGGGAGATTCTTCGCTTCACTTTGTTTCGCTCAGAATGACAATTTTGGCCATGTGCCTGTACAACAAGAACTTGCGAACGACCTTGTATTCGAATCGGTCGGTTAGAGTTAAAAAAGAAAAGGGCTGAGGCAAGGAGGAAAGGAGGGTTTAAAAAACCTCAGCCCGTAATCCATTATTTGCTAATACGCCTGCCTCCGATAAAAAGTTCGCTCGAATTGTTGCCTGTCAAAATATTTCGCCCAAATCCGCAAATTCCTGCTGTTAACGCGGTATTTCCGGCGATTTTTTCGCCATCACGTCCGTTAAAGTCTTACAAATAAGGATATAAAAAGGGGCTGAGGTCAGGAGGAGGGGAGTGAAGTTTAATACCTCAGCCCGTGGCTTTGTGTTAATTCATACGAGCACGGTTCACCGAAGTTCGCTTTCTGTGGAAAAACATTTATTTATTTTAAAAAATCATTAGGGCCGGTTTTTGCTTCAAAATTAGCCCAAAACAGGCAATAATAATACAGAAAAATGCATTCCGGCAATAAGTTTGTACCCAAACAGAAACGGGCAATTGAATCATGTGGTTTGGGCAGTGCAATAAGGAGAGTATGTAAATGTTGATAAATAAGGCATTTTAATGAAGCTGATAAAACTGGTTTATATGGTTCTGCTTTTATTGGTTGCGGATTCCACATGTCGGTCAGGTCTTGTTCCCGATTGCAGGAATTTGTGTCTGGTCGTATAATTATAATAGGCATGTTCTGCTTAGTTACTGCGCTGCCGGAAGGAAAGCTGTGATGCAATACTTGGGAGTACGAGATATGGAAACAAAACATAAAACACATCTACCTTTTTCTGAATCAATTCTGACATTATTCTGCGCTGTTCTTTTTATGTTGTCTGTCACTGCTAGATCCTTCGCTGAGGAGGCAACCTCTGAGGATGACTTTCGTGTTGTCTGGCTCAAGCAGCATGTTATTCCGCTGCGGAGCATTGACCCCAACGACGAAGATTTCTCGGACTTGGAACCTCTGGCGAAAGCAATCGGGGGTGCCCGCATCGTACAGCTTGGCGAGCAGACGCACGGCGACGGGGCCACCTTCCATGCCAAGACCCGCCTCATTAAATTCTTGCACAAGAAACACGGCTTCGATGTGCTTGCTTTTGAGAGCGGATTGTATGACTGTCGCAAGGCATGGGAACTCCTGCGCGGCGGTATGGAACCGAAAGAGGCCTTCAGGCATGGCGTCTTTGGGATATGGGCAGCCAGTGAGCAGGTCAGACCACTCATAGAGTACTGGGGTCAAGTGGCAAAGAGCGACCAGCCACTCGAATTGTGTGGCTTTGATTGTCAGTTTACGGCAAGAGCCTCCCGTAGCTTTCTTATTGAAGACATGAATACCTTGTTGAACAAACTCGACACAACTGCTCTTAATGACGAACAACGTGCTTATATTATGACAACACGCACTAAATTATCTGCATTATTTAGGCGATTACGTAATCTAAATCAAGAGCAGCGCAAGTTGTTATACAATGTATTATCGGCATGGCAGAAGGCTCTTGATACCGCCCATCCTTCAGACGCCTTGTCAGAATGCGAGTTGGCCTTCTGGCGACAGTTCATGGCCAGCACTTCCACACTTGCCACTATGCGGAGCGAGCCTGATAAGACGGTGGGCCTTCGTGATGAACAAATGGCCCGTAATCTTATTTGGCTCGCCCGGACAGCATACCCTAAGCGTAGGGTCATCGTTTGGGCCGCATCGAGTCATATCACACGCAATCCTCCGTCTGATTGGAACAAGACTACGATGGGCCATGAAGTCTGGAAAGTACTTGGCAAGGAAGTATACACGATAGCTTTCACTGCTGCAGAAGGTTGGTGGAAGGTTCCGTCTATGAGGATGGCTGAGCAATTGAAGCCGCCAGCGGCTGGCTCACTTGAGGACCTTTTCGTACAAGCAGGCTACGAAAATGCCTTTGTTGATTTCCGCGGCCTTGGCCCCGACGGAGCATGGCTCAGAAAAAAGTTAATTGCTCGACCAACCGGCTATGTTAACGTGGAAGCTAACTGGCCTGAAATGTTCGACGCGATGGTCTTTACTAAGAATATGATTGGGAGTACCATAGCTGGTCAGGAAATAATCATTATTCCTCCTATCTATGAAGCTGCTGAAATGGGCGATTTGGATAGGGTCAAAGCATTTATTGAGGAAGGCATAGAAGTTAATGTGAAGAAAAATAATGGTAGTACACCACTGTACATGGCAGCTTATGGAGGTCATATGGATGTGGTCGAACTGCTCATTGACAAAGGAGTTGATGTCAATGCGTCGAACAATTGGGGCTGGACGCCCCTGCACACCGCTGCTGCCCATGGTTATCGAGACATAGTGGAGCTTCTCCTTGCCAAAGGCGCTAATGTTAACGCAAAGCGTATGGCCGGCTGGACACCACTGCACCAAGCGGCTGCTGAAGGCTATGTCGATATCTCAGAACTATTGATACGCAGCGGAGCTGATGTGAATTCTAAGAAAAAAGACGGTAGTACTCCTTTGGACTTGGCACAAAAGGCAGACCACGCCGAGATCGTCGAGCTGCTACGCAAGCATGGGGCTAAGGAATAATCGAGAGGAGAGATAACAAATGGCGGCGAGTGTTTTTGAGGATAAGGATACCAAGCCGGTTGATAAGATGCTGGCTGGGGGGGATTGGGTAAATCGAATCGGTTGTGACAGGAGATAAAAAAGCATCTGAAGGCTGAGTATTGCGAATTAATCAATAACTAATGAAAGGATTTTGGGATGTTTATTTACAATGGTAGAAATTTGAGGAGTTTATCTGTTATTGTTGTGGTGATTTGTTTGTTTTGCACGTTGGTGTATGCGGAGTTTCCGGAGTTTGAGTGTCACCAAATTGCTAAAGTGGGTCGGAGCATGGGCCAGACTTCGCTGGTCGATATCGACAAAGACGGCGACCTCG
>CBDVBU010000001.1:0-47562 GCA_965372295.1 uncultured Phycisphaerae bacterium | reverse complement strand
GATGTCGACAGAATTGCGATTGGTATAGGCACCCAGGGCAATATGACAACTCCCGGCGGTTCGGGCAAGATGTTTATAGACGATATCCTTCTATATCAGCCCAATCCGGAGCCGGAACAGCAGCCATAAGATTTGATATGGCGTGTAGCTACTTAACATTAGTTCGGGGCTTTTGACAACTTTTGGTATAAGCCCTGTTTTTTAAAAAAAACAGATTAAGATCAGGACAACTGTACATTAAAGAGGATGACACGTGAAGATCTAGAGTCTTTATAGGGGAGCTTAAAGGGGTACGCCTGCCCTATAGGGGGTGCAATTTTCGATGAGTTGTTCTTCTTAGTGACAGGGGTGGCGATTGATTATTGATTATTTGCTATTGATTATTTAGATTGCTGATTTGGCAGTTTGACAATTCGTATTTCGATATTAGGATTTAGAATTTGGTGGGGCAAGCCGCCACCCTACGACATCGGCTGGAATTAAGTATGGCGGACCCGGAATTTTCTACGGACTTCAAGCAACGGGGTGTTATACTGAGACTCAGACAGACATAGGGTCTTATGCGGAAACGATATAAACGTTGTTAAGCGAAAGGAACTAAAATGAAATGTATACCGAATAATTCACTTTTTCTGGCAGGTTTCTCCATTCTGTGGATTACCATCCATACAGTCTTCATGCAGTTCTTATATTACGATTCACAGTATCGCTCTGTTAATCCACAACACTACAATGTTGATGTGATTACGCAAGAAGACTATAGACAATTATCAAATTCCGAAAATCGGTCAGTTAAGTTATCAACAGGTAAGACAGTAACAGGAAGGACTCAAGCGTGGTACTCCGATGTTCTACCAAAATATAAATCAGTGAATGATGGCTCACAGTACGTTTTAGTCACTTTAAGAGGCACAGCTCCTTTTATGCATCAATGGTATTCGGGTGTGCTTCCAATCTTTGTCGTTTGCATCTTTGCATTATTCTGTGGCATCAAAGGACGTAAGCAAGTGAAGAAAGAGCTTAACATTGCCGCTCCAGGGGAATCTTAGGGACGTTGGGACTCTTGATTTCTACGTTTAAGTCTAAACCAAATCTTTTAGATGATGTCTCAAGTAATAACGGCATTGTGATAGTATTACCGCACCTGCCATTACGGCGACAAAGACATCAAGTGGATAAGCCTCATTTATCACGACTGCCAGGGCCGTACCCGCTGCCGGGGGGTGTTCAACGTCCAAAGCTGCCATAACGAAGACAGCAACTACAACCACGAGGGGATACTCAATCAAATACGGCAGAGGAGTGAAATAGAATATCGTTCCCGATACCAAGCCAACCAAATGACCGCCAATAACGTTTCTTGTTTGTGCGGAGACATCGGTGGGCATTGCGAATACGATAAAGGCCGTGGCGCCCATTGCGCTGATTGCAACCATTCTGTCCTTGTCCAGAACGAGAACGAGGATAAACAAAGCAATGCCGGCCAATAAGCTTTGCAGGAAGTAATATTTCCAAAGCTTTTTGAATTTATCGACAATTGAAGTATGCAGTTTTATATTTGGCGGTGCCATTGCAAAATGGGGCGGCCTTCGATATCCGGCGTTCCGGATTGTAAATAAAAGAACGGCGAGGAGTAGAACATAACATCCATCCTCGCCGGGTTTATAAAATCCGTTCGGGCTTTTAAGCAGGCCCTCCTTGGCCGGGCCACGCAATCTATTTTTATATCATATAATGCCCTTAGATACCGTATTGTAAGATGTTTTCTGCAGCAGCTCTGATTATATCCTTGCTATCAAGCTTGCCGGACAATAAAAGCTCTCGCGCCTGCCGGACGAGATGGTCATCCGTTTTCGGCGGCTGCATCGCCTTATCGACAAGAGAAGCATAATTTACCTGAATAGATACATCCACATCATTACCTCGAAGAGCCCCCGGAGGATTCGGCTGCCCGGTTGATGATCCGGATTCAATCAATGGTTGATTATTTGTTCCTATTTTATCTATCATAACCCAATAGCGTTCCTAAAATCCTTTGTCTACGATTCTTCTCGCAGGTTTTAGATAAAACTTTAGAAGTTTTTGCTGAATTTTCATTTTTTTCTAAAGTTAATGCCTTATTTAGACGAAATATTGCTTTTAAAGAACCTTTTTTGTTATTTCCAACCATTTTTTTTCAGCCGGAACCTCAACTACAACGTCCCAGCCACTTCATAACTAATAAACTTGATAAACTCAAGCGGACTGACAGCCGCCAATTTTTCATGCAAAGGTGCAAAACCCGATCTCTTCTCGGATTTAAAGTAGCTCTTGATACGTTTTTCAGTCGTTTTATCGGCGCTGTCCCAAATCTGCTCGAGAGCCCATACTAACTGCCCATCTCTCAGGTCCAGAAGCTTCAAGCGCAGTCCAACCGACATATGAGGATAGGGCCTGTATTCCGTAACAGTTCCAAGCAGCACCCCATCACACTTTAACGTCTCGCGGATTGCCAATAACTGTTCAAGAGTATAGGTCGAGTCCCGCTGAAGTTGCAGACTTCGCCACGAAGGATCATGCTGACGGACTAAAGTTAAGCCAAAAACCTGCTTCTTCTGCAATGCCTGGAAAAGCGATCCGGTAATATCGTTGGAAATCTGTGGATAACTCGAATCGTTATCCAGTTCAACAATAACAACCCTTCCAATGGTAGTCAGTTTCTTGTTTGGATTTCGATAATAGTGATTTGCCGCCGGTGCAGAGGCACTATGGGTACGGCAGCCGGATAAAAGGACCGCCAACAACAGCAATATTGTGCCCCATGATTTACGTGAATTGCGGCTTGCAAATCGCAACCTTTGCCTTGAATAACGGGCGATAAACGATGAGTTACGAGTCAAAAGATACGATAATACCGTTGCCGGGCTGTTCATTCGATTCACCTAATATTTATCGTTTTCTGCTATTAAGGCCGGTCAGGCTTATTCAGCGATGCGACGGCTGAGCCTACGCTTGCTGTATTCTCAGCCCTGGCCGATTCTGAAGTGACCTGTCCGCCGAGAACTTTAAGTATCCGAAGCAGCGTTTCCAACTGGGCTGTTTCGGCATTACGCATTTCATTACGGAAGCCGAGGATGTCGGTTTTCCAATTGTTCAATTCAACGCGCATCTCAATCAGAAGGCTATTAGCTTCGGCCAACTCTTTTTGTGCCTGCTGTAATTGGGCATCAAGAGAAACGACCTGCTCATTAAGCTGACGGTTTTGGGCGATAAAGTCTTCGTTTTGCCGCCGTAATACGGCCGCCTCCCGGGTAAGCCTGGCGTATTCTCCCGATAATTTCATTGCCGACTCGACTACGGTTGGGCCTTCCGAGACAGGTTCCTGGAACCTCTTGGCAATAGAATCATTCTGCTGTCTTTCGACAGGAACAGGCTCGACGGCGAGGTCCGCCGGTTTTTGACTGGATGAGCAGCCCGGGAGCAGGAATATTAGAACCAATAAAATCACTAAACCGGTTATCTTCTTTTCGATTTGCATTGTATTTTTCTCCATATTAATTTCATTCGATTTATAAGCACTAATATTCTGTCACGCATGAATTTGCAGGTTGTCTTCCTGCGATTGGGTGGCAGCCTCAAGCGCAGCTTGGGGATGGTTTCTCTGGCATTTACCATCCCCAAAGCCTTCGGCTTTGAGGCTGCCACCCTTTCGGTATCTATCTACAAATTCAATTGTCATAATGTACTACAGCAACTTTTTACTTTTGGGAATCATCCGGAGCCTTTGCCGCGGCGCCGGCATATTCACACTTTAAGGACATTGTTGTCCCACAGGAACAGGTTACTTCTATTACGGCGTATTCCGGATGATTTTCCAGGATACGTACCTTTGGTGCAGATGAAGCTGCGACTTGCCGTTTCGACGAATCCGATCCGTCTTGTGCCGCACCGAGATGGAATTGGCCTTCGAGTTTAACATCATTACTCTTTAAAATCCGCCCTGCCGGTCTTATCATTTATTATCCTAACTCTTATTTATCGATTACAGTCAAGCACAGTAATCAATCCCAATACTGTCCGAATTACTATCACTTTCGTTGCCGGTTCCCTCTTCCGGCAGAGTTTCTTCGCCCTGTATGGTTTCGTCTTTTTCCTTATTTTCATCGTGTAATTGCTGCCGGTGTTTTCTTTCTTCACGGTGTTTTACCGGAGTCAAGCCCGAGATATTCTTCAAAGCATCCACCGGCTTTATCATATTGGAATCATAATCTGCCATCTTTCCACTGCCTTAATTTAACTGACAAATTAAACAAAGCACTTGCGTGCAGTTGGCTGACTCGTGACTCGGTAATTTCTAAAATTTCCGCGATTTGTTTCATTGTCAGTTGTTGATGGTAATAAAGCAGAATCACCTGCCGTCGTCTTTCGGATAATTGCCGTATCGCCTCTGTTAACTTTTCTATAAGCTCTTCCCGTTCGATCTTTTCTTCAGGAGCAATCGTATGTGAAGATGTCAAAAGATTACTCAGTACAGGTGAATCCTCGCCAAAGCCGTCAAGCGAGATAAAATGCTGCGCCCGGGCGTTTTCGAACGTTTCGTAAAGCTCCTCAACAGTTATTCCAAGTTTTTCAGCCAATTCGGTATCAGCCGGAGCCGTTCCTGTCTGCTCGGTGATCTTCCGGCTGAGCTGCTGGGCCATGCGAATCCGCTTTCTGAGGTTATCAGGCATAAAGGACCAGCCTCTCAGTTCATCGAGAATAGCACCTTTGATCCTGATATAAGCGTAGGTTTTGAATTCGGCCTGGTGAGAAGGATCGAAATCGCGAGCGGCCCTAACAAGCCCGACAGTTCCCGCCGAGACCATATCTTCAAATGATAACGGAGGCTTCAAATATATTACGACCCGCCTGGCTATCTTGTGGACCATGGGCAGAAGTTCGGCTATCTGTTCGTCCTCGATTTTTCCCCGGACAGACTTTTTTTGGACAGAGTATGCGCGCAGGGCAACATTATTTAGATGCTTTCGGCTCTTGCCTGCAAACCGGTCCTCGCTGATGTCTTTAGTCTGTACCGACACTGCCCTTTTCCTTAAATCTCATCTTGGGATTAACTCCAAAACCAGAGTCATCCTGCCGATTCATCTGGTCTGCTATCATCGCATCGATCAAAATAGCATTTATCGCCCTTACAGCCCATCCTCCCGCTATATACGCAAGCACCGCCCCTATCAGCGCCCTCTTACAGCAAACAAACGGCGAAAGGCCACAAAAGCCTCCAATTAAGCTCAAGACGAAAAAACATATCACTGCAATGCTTACTGCAATCGATCTAACGTGTAGCGGCATAATTATCTCGTATTTCCTGTTGCATATATCATATTGCATTTATCTGACGCACAACACATCACCTCGAAACTCCGACAAGTTCCCGCCCACCTGGCTCTACCGATTCGGTCTGCTGGATGGATATTATTTCTATCGGCTCTACTTCGGTTCCAAGCACAACTTCATCATACGCCACAACCGGCAACATCGGCACTGTTCGCGACAACATTACCGCCAGCGGCGAGCGCAACCTCGCATCACAGAGCAATACCACCTTATCGTTACCTTTATCCATCGTCGCCTTCCATGCTTGTGCTGTTTTTCTGCTTATATCCATGGCCATCTCGGTCGGTAAAGCCAGATTGATCCCCTCTGCCTCCTGCTGCAAGGTCGAGGCCATCTGATGCTCGAGTGCGGGATCCAGTGTTATGGCCATAATCTTGCCATCGTCATTCTTACACTGCTCGGTAATAGATCTGCCCAGGCACTTACGAACCATCTCTGTCAAGACAGTGGTGTTCTTGGTTTTTGAAGCGTGTTCTCCCAACGATTCAAGAATAGCAGTTAATTCCCGAATCGGGATTCCATCCTTTATGATGTTTTTAAGCACACGTTGAAGCAATCCGATAGACACATCCCGTTCGGCTCCGATAACTTCTCCGACCAATGACGGCTGAGTATTACGAAGTCTATCTATCAGAAGCTGCACATCTTCACGGGTCAATAAATCGCCGGCGTGTTTTCGCATTGTTTCGGATAAATGCGTAATAAAGACCGACTCAGGATCGATCACTGTATATCCGTTGAGTTCGGCCTTTTCCTTATTGGTTTGTGTAATCCACAAAGCCGGCAGTCCGTAAACAGGTTCGGTGGTTTCTATACCATCGACTTTGGTTTGGACGGTACCCGGATCCATAGCAAGGAACATGTCAGGCTCCAATCGCCCCTTCGCTACCGGCAGCTCTGCGATTCGAATCTCATAAGCAGTCGGATCGAGATTAATATTATCGCGTAGCCGAACCAGAGGAATTATGATGCCAAGCTGCCGGGCAAACTTTCTCCGCAATGCCCCTATGCGGTCAAAGATAGTGCTGTCTTTACGAGGGTCCACCATACTGATTAATCGCACGCCGACCTGCACGGAAATACGGTCGACGTCCAGCAGCTCTTCGACCGGCTGTTTCTCGGCCTTTGCCTGGGGAGAGGCACTGGGTTTCTGCTTATGGTCCTTTTCGGATTTAGCCACCGCTCTGCCAAGCAGAGCCGAACCGGCGCCCAGCAAAAGAAAGGGAATTTTGGGCATACCCGGCACCAACGCCATCAACGCGATTATGACTCCTGCCATAATCAGCGGCTGACTTGTTTTGAGAAACTGCCTGGATAGATCCTGGCCGACACTGTAGCGTGAAGATATTTTTGTAACCAGAAATCCCGAACTGACCGCAATGATGACTGACGGGATCTGGCTGACAAGTCCGTCACCGATGGAAAGAATGGAATAAGTCCTTACGGCGCCCGCAATTGGAATACCGCGCGAATATCCCATAGCTATACCGCCGATTATATTGACCGCCGTGATGATCAGCCCGGCCTTGGCATCGCCGCGTATAAATTTGCTCGCACCATCCATTGCGCCATAGAACTCGCTTTCTTTTACGATTTTCGCTCGGCGCTCATTGGCTTGCGTTTCGGTAATGGTTCCGGCATTAAGGTCCGCATCAATAGCCATTTGCTTGCCGGGCATCGCATCAAGGGTAAAACGGGCGGACACTTCACTGATTCGCTCAGCACCTTTCGTAATAACAATGAACTGAATCACGACAAGGATCAGGAAAATGACCAGCCCGACCACGAAACTGCCGCCGGCAACAAAACCGCCGAAGGTCTCAATGATTTTCCCGGCATCTCCATGTAGAAGGATCAATCTCGTCGAGGCAACGTTAAGGGAAAGGCGAAACAACGTTACGAAAAGAAGCAGTGAAGGAAACGTCGATAAATCGAGCGCCTCTTTCGACGACAGGGTCACGATCAAAACAGCCAAAGCCAGCGAGATACTACAAGCCAGAAACATATCCAAAACCAGCGTAGGTAAAGGAATTATGAGGGTAGCGAGGACCGCAACCAGGCCAACAACCATGACAATATTGCTATAGGACGCCAGAGGCGTGTTGGGAGAATTCGATCCGGGCGGCCCCTGCAAATTTGTTTGTTCATGTCCTGTCATCAAAATTCCTTCTTAAACTCACGCCCCGGCAGCCTTGGCGGAAGAATCGCTAAGGCCGAGAATCTGCTTAATCCTGATAGCAAACCGGTCATCCACCACCACCACATTCCCGGTAGCAAACTTGGTGTCTCCGAGATATAAGTCTGCCGGCTCATCGATAGATTTGTCGAGCTTTAATACCGAACCGGGCCCAAGCTGCAACAGCCGCTTAACCGGCAACTCAGTCTGGCCGATAACAACCGTAACTGAAACGTTCATAGCCAGTAAGACATCGATACTTCCGGCACCGGTTGTAGCCTCGGTTCCAACAGCCTCGGAAAATTCGACCGATTGCGCCTGCTTTTTACCGTCTTGTTGCGACGTATCTTCCTGCTGATCCTGTTTTTCTTCTACGGCGTTAGCTGCTTTTGCCATATCTTTATATCCTCCCAATCATTTAGTCTCTATGCTCGAATTTATGTTTTCGGCGTCACCTCCAAATGCCGACGCTGTATTTGTGATTGTGACAGCGTACTTGCCGGCTGATTTTGCAGGGTAGCCATAATAAACCGTCCGGCCACCTACAATCAGTTCCGTCGGCTGATCGACTCTCTTATCCAGTAGAAGTATATCATCCGGCTGAAGATCCATTATTTCTTCGAAGCTAAGCACAGCAGATGCCAGTTGACCTGTAATGGAAACCGGAATTTCCTGTAAATGACCGAGAATCATTTTTGATACGTCCTCAGCAGAAAAATCGGCAGAATCTTGTTCCGCTTTTCCTGCTACAGGCTCCAGCTCACTACAAAGTATCAAAAAATAAGCTTCAGAACTCTTCTCCGAGTCAGCTTTCTTAACATCAAAAGAGATCTTGCAGAGTTCTTCGGCACCTTCCATTTCAAGAGGCCACCGCCCCTTGTCAATGCTTTTTGCCGAATGGAAATCGAATGATTCATCAAGGCCGGAAAATACCTCAACGAGAGCCGAGACCAGATCCAATAAAAGAGATTCTTCTAATTGCGACAAATCTCTGCCCGGATCCTCTTCGGATTCGGAATCACCGAGCAATTGCCTCGCCCAGTTAAGTGCTGCTTGTCCGGGTATACCAATAAGTCCGCACATCTGCTCCTGGTTGGCGCCGAAGGGAAGATAATAATCCTTCTGTTCACTATCTGAGGGCTGGTTAGGAAATTCATCTGCAAAGTGCTGCGTGGTTGATGCAATTGTTACATTGAGTTCGCTGCGGCAAAATTCAGAGAATTTTTCAGCTACTGCGGTGGCTGCTGTTTGTGCAAAATCGTCGAGTTTGACAAGCTGCTCGCTATTGAAGTAATGAGGCTCGCGCCAATTATACTTTGTGGCCTCCTCTTGTGTTATATCTTCCGTTGGCTTAGAACCAACGGCCATCAGAAGCTGCTGTATCTTTTCTCTGCTCAAACTGTTCGTAACTCTGCCACTCATTGTACGGGGAATTCCTTAATCAGGACCTGCTTGATTTGAGACTGAGAATCAGGAAAAAGCTTTTCGTTAAAAGCATCGCGTACGTGTGACTGAATACTTCTGAGATTATTATCACCTCTGACATCCTCAAGGCTCAGACTTGAAAGATATACGGTAAGCCAGTTGATCAAGATGGGTTTTTTCTCATCAAGAAAGATGGTGCCTTTTTTTTCACTCATATCGGCACTCATCTCAAGTGTCAAAGAAGCCCGAACGTAACGTGTTACAGAAGGCTCATTGAGATTTGCCACAACGGGATCCAAATCATAATACCAGACTTTCGCTGAATCATCATCTGCTTTGAGGTCATCTGCCTGGATTGGTTCATCGGGCTTCGAGTCGGATTCGGTTGCTTCCGGTTGGTCGGAGCCGGCAAACAATCGACCGACGCTCAAGCCGGCGCCGGCACAAATTAAAACCACAACAACCATGATTATCCACGGCAGGAATCGAGCGATTAAGGACTTTTTGTCGCTCTTTTCGGCTTCCGGCTTTTTTTGCTCTTCCTGCTCTTTTATATCATCCGCATCTGCCATTTTTCGCCTCAATCATTTATTACACAAAATTATAATCATACCAACTGCAGACTGCCTTCTCGCCTGTATCGGTGGACTCTATCTCTCAGCGTCCGGTCACTGATACCCAATACCTTTGCCGCCTTCGTCTGGTTGCCTCCCGTCTGGCGTAATGTATCCAAAATCGCCCGCCGTTCTA
This sequence comes from uncultured Phycisphaerae bacterium, assembly GCA_965372295.1. Lineage (GTDB taxonomy): Bacteria > Planctomycetota > Phycisphaerae > Sedimentisphaerales > Anaerobacaceae > JAFGPJ01. The sequence goes on along the minus strand of CBDVBU010000001.1, from coordinate 37,841 downwards.
TCTGCACAAGCGGCACTCCTCCAAGTCCGAAGTCGCTATCTGCATGTTTTTCACGCGACAAGTCGTAATCGGCGCGATCCTGCTGTGTCAGCGGCTGTAATTCATCGAAGAGCCAGGATACATCTGCTAACGACAGTGTGGGGCCGGCCCCCAAAGTAAGCGATGTTCGTACGACATTGCGCAACTGCCGGACATTGCCGGGCCAGTGGTATTTGGCAAAAATATCCATCATCACAGGATCGAGCTTCGTGATACGACGTTGCACCTCGTGGGCATAAAGGTTAACGAAATACCACACAAGGTCGGATAAGTCTTCCTTGCGTTCTCTCAGGGGACAGATAACCAATCTTGCCCCGCTTAACCGGTAATAGAGGTCCTGCCGGAACCTGCCCTGCCGGACTTCCTCTAACAGATTTTTATTCGTCGTACTTATTATTCGAACATCGACTCTTACACTTTCATTTCCGCCGACACGCTCGAAATCCTGCTGTTCGAGGACCCGCAGCAACTTGGCCTGAAACTTTACAGGCGTTTCTGTAATCTCATCCAGAAGCAGAGTTCCGCCGTGGGCCATTTCGAATCGGCCTTTGCGCTGAGCACAAGCGCCGGTGAAAGCACCTTTCTCATGGCCGAAAAGCTCACTTTCAAGAAGCGAATCACTTAGCGCTGCACAATTGACTTTAATATATGAGCCCTGTGCCCTTCTGCTTTTGTTATGAATCAGATAAGCAATCAGCTCTTTGCCCGTCCCACTTTCGCCGTTTATTAAGACCGGCGCCGAAGTAGGGGCGATTTTTTTAGCAAGTTCGATGATTTGAATGAGGTTTGCGCTTCTGCCTACAATCCTATACAGGCTGCGAGTGTCCTCTTGAGCTGAAGCTATTGTCGAAACGCTGTGGTTAGGCAGGAAAGTATCCAGCAAGGTTTCTATCTTTTCACGGTCCGGCGGCTTGATTAGAAAGTCACAACAGCCCTGGCGAACAGCTCTTACTGCTGTCCTGACAGTTTGCTGTTGATTTTGCGCATCCGCCTTTTGGGCTTTTGCTATCATAACCACCGGCAGTTCCGGCCAATTTTCCCTGACTTTACCAAGCAGCTCAAAACCATCCTGCCTCCGACCGGACAGGTCCGTCCGGGGGCTTATCGTGTCACTGATGAAGACAAAATCGCAACTGCCCTTGCTGATAAAATCAATCGCTTTTTCTTTGTTGCCTACGAGATGTCCGCGGATTCCCTTACGGGCCAGAATCTCAAGCATAAATCGAGCCATCTCGGGGTCGCTATCAGCTATCAGTACGTTCGCAAAATCTTCCTGTTTGCCCATGCTTCCCTCATTTAATGTTGTTTTGTTCACTTCCGGCACGCTTTACTTGTAGCATCAACTTAACGGGTTCGTCTTTCAAGTACCAGGCGATTAAATTACTCTGGGCGGTCGCCATACCTACCCATGGTGAATTCGGATATTCTGTAAGAAGTTGTTGATACATCTTCGCCGCGGCAGGCAGATCATCGTTTCGCAGGCAGTTGCCTATTTGAAACAATATCCAGGCCCTGTCCCGGGACACACTGACGTCATTCGGATCTTTACGCTTCAGCGCCTCGGAGTAAAACGTCGAAGCTTCTTTTACATTTCCGCTAACAAATAAAATCTCTCCCAGTTCAAGAGGATTATCCAGCTTCTCCGGATCTTGCGCCAGATTTATGAGCATTTGCAACGTCTCGCCGGTTATCGGCTCGTATGGCAGCTTGGGTTTGGCTTCCTGTTTCGCTGTTTCCTTATGCACCGGTACATCGGGTACAGTTTCGTTAGGTTCAATCGCCGGAGCTTTTTCAGGGACAATAACAGGCTCCTGGGCCTGCTCTTGCGGCTTAAACTCTATGGAGCGAATTTGTTCGATCATTCGCTTGAGCCGGTCCCTGCTTTTCGTATCGATTTGACCTTGAGCAATACTAATCTCAGCCCGCAGCAATTCGAGTCCGTTGACATTATTCGGATCTATCGAAGTTATTACGCTGCTCTTCGATAATTTCCGACCATTCCCGGCGGCAGAATTCGCATAGACAGCACCTGTAAGAGATGTTAAGAGACGGAAAGACAAAAACGTAAAGCAGGCAATATAAAAGCATAACTTGAAACTCATAGCTGCAGAACTTTTGAGTTTCGAGTCATAATTGTGTTTCGCATTCATGTATTTCATTTTCACTTCCATTGACCTGAAAGAGCTAATGTCGCTTTGTCGTAATTTTTCTGTTGGTTATAAGCCGCTGCGAGCATTCTCAGGATTTGAAGTTTTTTCTGCTCGGACACATCCGACTCCAAAAGCTGCAGACAAACCGAGACGGCTTGCGAACCTCGTCCGATTTTTAGACATACATCGGCCAGCTCCATCGCGGTTTGTTGCGCCAAAGGTCCGGGATCGACGGTACTGAGAATTACACTTAAGCCGCTGCGGGCGCTTTCCAGATTGCCTTTGGCTATATGACACTGAGCAAGTTCAAAGGATATTTTCGCGTTCAACTGCGAATCGGCAATATATTCCGCCCTGTCACGCAGAGATACAATCGCCGCGTCAAGAAGCCCCAGCATTCGGAAAATTCTGCATTTGAGCAGCAGCATTTCGACGGACTGTTCCTTTGACAATGCAACCGAACGTACGCTCTCCAGCGTATCAAGCGCCTCAACGAAATTCTCCTGCTCTATATGGCCTTTCACCAACGATGCGATCGCCTCGACATATTGCTCCCTCGAGCTCTGCTCTTCCAGCGCATATTCAAACGCATCACAGGCCTGCTGATATTTTCCTAACGCAAGGTTGGACTGACCCAGCAGAAAATAGGCCGAATACAAGTTTTTGTTTTTGTCACCCCCGGCTAAATCGATGTATCGATTCAGCCATTTCGCTGCTTCTTCATACGCTTTTGTCTCATACAAACACCCGGCGGCTCCAATGGCCGAAGCAGTCTTCGATTCGGCGGACAAGCCAAAATTGTATACCCTTTGATACAACTGTGCGGCTTTGGCGTTAAGCCCCGCCTCCGATGTGGCATCCGCCAGACGCAGATAAGCCTGCCCGTAAATCTCGACATCCGGATATTGCTCAATAAGCTGCTTCAAGTCCTCACGGGCGCCGGGATAGTCACGCAGATTAGCTTTCAATTTGCTTGAGTGCAATAAAGCGAACGGCGCCAGTGACATTTGCGAAAAACGATTAGCCACTAATTTATATTCCGCAATTGCCTCGATCGGCAGCTCTATCTGAGATTGCAGGAGTCCCATTAAAAAATGAGCGTTGCCCAGCCGCTGGTCGCTGTAAAACGTCAGCACGAATTTTTGCCAAAGCGAAACAGCCTGCTGACTCAGAAAAGATATGTGCTGCCGCAAAGACGAATATTCGGCCGGATCGTAAATAGTCACTTTCTGCCGGCCGGAATCTCCTTCCGTATATGCCAGCAACCCGGCGCAGCCTGCTGCTGTCAGGACAATCTGCTGTGATGTCGCCGCCGGCAGATATAAACTGACCGGCCTTTGTCGCAGAGCACCTTCTCCTGAATCCGATCCCAAAGCTCCTTTGAAAGCCCAGTGTAAATCAAGGTCTGCGCCGGCAGCGAATTTCGCCAGCAGCTCCTCAACCGGCGCCCCATAAGAGGTTACAGACCAACGGGGCAGCCCCCCCTGCTCTTCGAGTTTTCGAATCTCAGGATCGAGTAATCCCCTGCCCAGGTGCTCTGAGCCGGAATTCAGGAACCTCCGCAGTTCTGTCTCGTTCAATTTGCCAAATGGGTCCGAAGACGCCGTAGGCTTGCCCCATAAATCACCGGGAAGATCCGTATCGGTGCTGCTAAGTAAAAGAATGTGTCGTGTCAGACACTCGGCGACCAGAAACGAACAATCGCATTCGAATGACAATGCCCAGTCATCGTCAAAGTCAACAGCCTTGATTAAAGCAATCGTGTTATAAGCCCTGGTCCTTGCTCTGAGGAATCGTTTTCTTTGTATTTCAAGCAGGCAGAGATGATAATTAGCTACTATTTTCACAGCGGGCGAACGGCTCTGAGAGGCCATTGCCAATAAACGGCTCGCCTGTTCGAAATCAGCAACTTCCATTGCACATAAAGCCATTTTTAGCTGCAGAAAATCTTTTAGTAACTCCTCACCTGCCGGGAGAGCCTGGCGAAGAGCATTATAAGCGGCAAAAGCCCTGTCGTATTCCTTTTGCAGCACAAAGTTACGGGCAACATTTAAGGAAAGCGGTTGTGTTGGCAAAAGCATAGGTTCTGATTCGTGAATTTGTGCCTGCATTACCTGTTCGGAATCAGTAACAGATGGACTGGAACTGGGCTCTTGCCGGGCCGGTTGCACCGACTGGCCGGCGGGCGTTGACGCCGAGTCGGCAACGGATCCTGAGGGAGATTTAAACAATACATACAAAAGCATCGATATGACAGCAATTATACTGACGGCAAGAATTTTCTGAAGAGATGAAAAACGTTTATACTGGTTCAATCCTTTTGGAGCCTGACGTTCGACGGTAGACTGTTCAACTGGTGTCTTCCGGGAGGACTCTGCCAGGAGGTTATAAAAATCCTCATCGCCGGCAAAAAGCTCATACTCAGAAAGCTCCTCATGGATTCCTAAATCCGATTGATCTATATCGGCCTTAAGGCTCCCTTCGTGAGCTTTGTCAGTAAATATTTCGCCGTCCGACTGCACCTCGGAAGTATTATCTTCATCGGGAACTTTTTTTTGTTCTTCTGCCGCCATAGCTTCCAACCTCGCCCACAGTCTAAAACAGGCAAATCCGAACCGGTCCATAAATATGAGGGCGTATTTCACAACTTCTTTTTTAAGAGAACTGCAATAACTGTGCCAGTCTTGGTATAAGTGGGGAATAAGGAGTGTTTCGTGGCATTTAACACAAAAAATGAATCTATCGTGTCAAATCAGAATATTTGTATCGAAATGTTATGTCAGGATTCTATACGAACCGGCCGATTTTCTGACAAATGCCGGAAGGTTATAGCCTTATCAGCAAATCGCTACAGGCTTAGAGCCTATCCGAATTACCCTCCTTTAGCGTTTGTCATTCTGAGGCGAAGCCGAAGAATCTGGGCTTGATATCGCCGTTCGCAACCCAGATGCTTCACGTAGCCTGTCCTGAGCGAAGTCGAAGGGTTTAGCATGACAAGTGATAGCGAACCGTTATTCGGATAGGCACTTAGACAAAGATGAGGCCGGAAATTCATTTTGCTCTTCTTTAACGCTTTCGAGGTTATTTGCAGTACAAGAATCCTTCTCTATACTATACTGTTTGACCTTAGCGTAAAGAGTTGCTCTGGTTATGCCAAGGAGAGCGGCGGCTCGCGTCTTTTGCCATCCTGTTTCTTGCAAGGCCCGGGAAATCAACTCGCGCTCGGCCTTTGCCAATGAAAAACCTTTGATCAGGTTAGCTTTCGGACTACACGATACCCGACTGCATTCAGATGGATCGATTACAATTCCGCTTAGTCCTATCTTTTCCGTTGTTTCCAGCAGAATCGCCCTTTCGATTACATTGCTAAGCTCACGAACGTTTCCGGGCCAATCGTGTTTCTCCAGGGCCTCAATTGCTAATTGAGTCAGGGATGTTATCTTATCGCGTTTGTCCGGACAGATGGTTGATGTCTCAAGGAAGTACTCAGCCAGAAGCCTAATATCTTCTCTTCGCTCAGGCGACCTTAGAGGCGTAAGCGTTATAGGACTAACGCTCAGGCGATAATAAAGATCACGCCGAAAACGATTGGCCCGAACTTCACTCTCGAGAATGCGATTGCTCGATGCCATTATACTGGCTTTGCAGACTATATTCTTGATACCTCCGACCTTTCGGAAGCTTTTTTCCTGCAGCACACGCAACAATTTTGCCTGTAACTCTACCGGCATCTCGGAAATTTCATCGAGCAGGAGTGTACCGGATCCGGCCAATTCCAAAAGTCCCGTCTTCTCGCGATCAGCCCCTGTAAAGGAGCCTTTGACATGACCAAAAAGCTCACTTTCGAGCAAATTCGCTGTAAGAGCTGCACAATTTACCGCTACAAACTGCTCGTTGGGATGTCGCAGAGTATGAATCGCCCTGGCTACTACCTCTTTACCGGTACCTGTTTCCCCGACTATCAAAATCGGATTGCATCGGCTCCCGGCAACAAGTTTAGTCATCTTGAGGGTATTGACAGTCGCACAACTTTTGCCGACCATAGATACAGAGGCAGCCAGGTCCTCAGCGAAAAAACGACTCGCGCCTTGTTTAGAACCGGATTCCAAACTTCCTTTTTCGTCCCGGGTATCCCGGTCCGTAGTACTTAAATTATTCTTTATCCTGCTAATGATCTGCTCCAGCCTGTCGTAATCCTGTCTTCCCTGCAAATAATCATAAGCCCCCATCCGTATGAATTCATTTGATAGCTTAGTGTCACTATCATCGCCGCCAACCGCCACGACAGGAACATCGACCGAATTTTTATCGGCCTTATTTAGGAATTCGCGAATGTGGTTCGGATTAAACCGATGGTCGAAAAGAATTAAATTCGGATTGACCGTTTTAACGATATCCAGAGCATCGGTCAGGTCATCTGCCCCAAAAACTTCCCGGCTATACTGCTGAGCAAGCTGCTGAACTTCGGGGTCCCTGCTAACTGCAACAATTCTAAGTAAACTTGTCCCTTCCGAAACTATAAGCTGCACCTCTTACTCTGTCGTTTTAATCATGCGGGTATTCCATTACGATAAGTAGTCAACCCAAAGCCATAAATCGACAGACAGCCGGAAACAACTTTAATTATTTTATGGGACGGGCCAATAATGTCACTGCTTCTGCCGGATCAAAATACTCATTGAAATTATACCATGATGTTATAGGACATACCATACCTGATTCGGTGTAAAGCTGTCCTCAATAAGTACGAAACCGGCAAGTAAAACTTGCAGCAAGATAGTGGCGTTTCTTATGGGACGTCACGCCGAGACTCGATGCAGTAAAACGAAACAAGAGAAATCCCCAATATAACAACCAGGTTAAAACGGCAAAATTTTCTGGATATAGGAAGATATGTCCTCTGTATAAATCGCAGGGAGAACTGGTTTCAAAATTCGTACATTTTTTTAATCTCTCTAACATTCTTTTTGACAAGAAGTTGTGCATAACAGAACCGCCGGCAATTCTAATATGGCACAACGATTGCTCAGTTATGCGGTATGGTGATTTAGAACCGACTGGTTGTAACAGGATTCAGAAAGAAACTTGATAGGATTTTAGTCTTTAAGAAAAGGTGGTAAAAGTTATGGATTCATCGTCAGCCATCAACAGTGCAAGCAACATCCAAATGAATTATATGAAACTTCTGATAGCACAACTGCAAAATCAGAATCCGCTGGAACCGCTGGATAATAACGAAATGGCTTCCCAGTTGGCGCAGTTCTCACAACTGCAGCAGCTCGAATCAATGAATTCGAACTTTGCAAGCGTTCTTTCCACCACGGAACGCAACTACGCCAACTCGTTGATAGGCAAGGAGATTTCATTCGCATCAGAGGATGAAACCGGGGCCGGGGATATCACAAGCGGCATCGTCGAAAAAGTTATCAATAATGTGGACGGCGAGATAATTTTAGTCGCAGGTAATCATACCATCGCCTTAGGGAATGTAATATCGGTTAAAAACTGATTTTAGATTTAAAATTTCAATATAAGGAGAAACAAAAATGAGTTTTGCATTGTCAGCAGGAGTTACTGGATTGGAAGCCCACCAAAAAATGCTTGATATAGCAGGTAACAACCTGGCCAATGTCAATACAACCGCCTTTAAGTCAAGCAGAATAACGTTCTCGGAACTGCTGAACAAGACGATTAAAAAAGCATCGCAACCAACATCCGGTGTCGGCGGCACCAATCCGCAACAGATAGGCAGCGGCGTAGGTATAGCTGGAATTTCCCCCAATATGTCGCAGGGTAATATCATAAACACAGGTAATCCTTTGGATCTGGCGGTGGAAGGAGAGGGTTATTTTGTCTTGAGCGACGGCGAGAAAAACACTTACACTCGCGGCGGTTCGTTTGCAGTCGATGCCAATTCAAACCTTGTTGACCCAGCCACGGGCTATATTGTTCAGCGTATTGGTTCAGTTGGCGAAGCTGATGCTTTTCAGACCACCGGCGTCAGCAGTATTAATGTACCTTACGATGTAGCAATGGCAGCAAATGCCACATCTTCAGTAATGTTCGCTGGTAACCTGAGTTCAAATGCATCACTTGCCACAGCCGAGACAAATATCATTAAATCAGATATAACTTTTACCACCGGCAGCGGTACGGCAGCTACTTCAAGTACTGAAATCGATCAATTGGTTCAGTTTAGCGGAGCGTTCGGCACGGTGGATACGGACGGAAAGTTGTTCGTTACAGGCATTCAACCGGATGGCACGGCAGTGACCGATGCCACCGGTCTGGATATTGATGCCAGTACAACCATCAGCGATGTACTGACTTATATAGATACTCAATTCGGCGCCGGTAATGTCACGGCAAGCATCTCAAGCGACGGACGAATAGTAATAGAGGATGACAGCTCCGGCTTTAGTAAAACCGATGTAGCTCTCTCTTATACAGCCTCAAGCGACGGCACTGATTCTTTGACATTGCCGGGATATTTTAAGGTCTCTACGGTCGGCGGCGAGGAGATCAAGAATGCCAGTATTACCGTTTATGACTCCCAGGGCGCCGCACACACTCTCTCGGCTGCGTTCGTAAGGACAGATACTGCCAATACATGGGATATGATACTTACCTCAATAACAGGTAATATCGACGGGATAACTCTCGACAACAGGCGAATCGAAGGAATCGAATTTGCCGCAAGCGATGGTTCTTACACTGGCTTAAATACCACAACTGCTGACACTGCCCAATTTGTTGTAACATTTGCACATGACACAGCGAATCCGCAAACTATAGCGATTGATTTGGGTACTGCAGGCCAGTTTAACGGCCTGACACAATTTGCCGGCAACTCCACCGCCGTAGCAAGAGAACAGGACGGTTATGAAGCAGGCAGGCTCTCATCCGTCTCGGTTAATAATGGAGGTGTACTCATCGGTGCTTTCTCAAATGGTATCAAGAAAAACATTGCTACTCTACAGATTGCGCTATTTCAGAATACATCAGGTTTGGAAAGTGCTGGAGGTAGTTATTACATTCCCTCGGCCAACTCCGGCGAAGCGGTGGCTACCCAGGCGATGACCGGCGGTGCAGGCACGATCCATGGCGGATCATTGGAGAAATCCAACGCTGACGTTGCAACCGAGTTTGTCAATATGATCCAGGCCCAAAACGGCTTCCAGGCCAACGCCAGGACCATCAGGGTTGCCAATGACATACTGCGGGAATTGACCGGTCTTATTAGATAGTAAGTTTGGAAAAGTGAGATGGTAACTGCATCTATAATAACCACGGGAGTAAACGCTGTTTTTTTAGCGCTGACGCCTATCGAGCGGTGGCATGCCGCTCGTCGGCTTGACAGCGTCTCGACAGACCAGAACCTGTTTATCTTGCTGAGTGTGGTTGCCATAATTATATTAACTGTGCTGCTCATCGCAGCCAGTTATAAGCACAAGGTTAAAGAACAAAATGTCACCAATAAAGTGTTTGCTAATTATACCCAAAGAATGGGTTTAAGCCGGCGAGAACGTCAAATCCTGCTGGATATAACGAACAGAACGAAACTAAAGCATATCGAATCAATTTTTACTATGCTCACCGCCTTTGACCGCGGAGCCGCCGAATTAACAAAAGATGTCCTTGCACGTCGTGGAGCTAAGGCAAGCAAAAATCTAAGTGCTCAGTTGTCCGTCCTTCGCGAAAAGCTCGGCTTCGACAAAAAACACCCAACACCGGCAAGCTCAGCAGCAAACTCGGATAAACCCAGCAGCAAACAAATTCCCACAGGCAAACAACTTCACATGACTCGCCGCAAAGCAGGCGACGAAGCAGATATCGAGTCCACTGTCATAGAAAATAATGATGTAGAACTTACCGTCAAACTAAAAGTGTCTTTGGAAAGCAAGCCCGGAGAACTCTGGTCCGTGCGTTATTATTTCGGCGCATCGGTCTGGGAGTTCGAGACTTCTTCGATAAGTTGCTACGGCAACATTTTGGTTCTTAATCACAGCGATAACATACGATTCATTAATCGCCGGCGTTTTTTGCGGGTTCCGGTCAACAAGCCGACCTTCATCGCACGATTCCCATTTGCAAGAATGCTTCAACCCAAGAGTGATAGCGGCGGAGGGACTCGGGGAAATTCCACTAATATCTCCGGAAACAGTTGGGAACCACCGGAATTTGTGCCCGCATCCGTTACTGAACTGGCCGGCCCCGGCCTGCGAATAGAAGCTCCGCTGGAAGTAAAGGTGGGCGACAGGGTGCTGGTGATACTTAAGTTGAGCGAAGAAGAGGGCCAGAAACCAAATTCGCAAAGAACCGGCAAGACCGCTCCGGAGAAAATCGTGGAAGATATTGGCGAGGTCCGGCACACGAAAAGTATAAAAAACGGTTTTTCAATAGCGGTTGAATTGACAGGGCTCAGCGATCCGAACATTAACGAGCTAATTCGCGCTACGAATGCGGCCTCTCTGAAAACCAGGGCCAAAACCAATACTGCTCAGGCCTTCAACGGCAGTAATGATAAAAAGTCAGAGGAACCAGAGCCGGCAGTAGCGCAGGGAGTCTGAAATGTCAGCGATTACAGATCAGGTTAGTACAAGCATTAATGCCTTAACACAGGAATTCGATATCATTGCGCACAACCTGGCTAATGTAAGCACAGTCGGATTCAAGCGGAGATGCAACGCATTTTCCAAATCCCTCGAGGCACAAGATGCAGAGACATATTCGCCCGGTACTATCGATTTGAACTCAATATTTGATTTTTCCCAGGGCAGCATCGTTGAGACCGGAAGGCCGTTGGATTTTGCCTTGCATGGAAAAGGCTTCTTCGTGATAGAGACTCCCGAAGGGCCGCTTTACACCCGCAACGGCACGTTCATCACAAATCAAAACAGCCAAATGGTGGATTCGCAGGGGCGAATTGTGGCAGGTCAGGCCGGCCCAATCACGATACCAGGCAATATTGGAACCTCGCAACTAAGCGTATCGAGTGATGGAACTATCAATGCCGGCGAGATAGCAATTGGAAAATTCAGGCTGGTCGATTTCAACGATAACGAAAACAAACTCGTACCAACCGGCGATAGCTGCTATCGGATGCCGGATGAAAATATACAACCGATCGAAGCCGAACATATAGTCGTTAAACAAGGATACCAGGAAGCTTCAAACGTACAAATCATAGACGAACTGGTGGACATGATACTGGTGTCCAGACTCTACGAAGCAAATATGAAAACCCTCACGGCGGCAAAGGAAACTTCCAGCAGTCTTATAAGTGTAGCTATGGGCTGAGAAGCCACTAAGGTAAAAGGAGAATAATATTATGTTGAGAGCTTTTTCCACTGCAGCAACCGGTATGACGGCTCAACAGACGATGGTGGATACGATCGCTAACAACCTCGCTAACGTCAACACCACAGGATTCAAGCGAAGCCAGATTAATTTTCAGGATTTGCTTTATGTTACGATGGAAGAGCCCGGCACGGAAGTCGCTTCGGGCATTAATTCTCCCAGCGGCATAGAAATAGGCAGCGGAGTCCGTGCTGCATCGACGATAAAAGTATTCAGTGCCGGTGAGCTTCAGAGTACAGGCCGGTCTCTCGACATAGCTATTACAGGTGACGGCTTTCTTCAGGTGACTATGCCAAACGGGGATTTACGGTACACCCGCGACGGCTCACTACAGACAAATGCCAACGGTGAATTAGTTACCACTAACGGATATGCTATAGAGCCGGCTATCAGCGTTCCGACAGACGTCGTTTCAGTGAGTATCGAAAAAGACGGAGGAATTAATATTACCGATTCTTCGGGAACTCAATCGGTCGTAGGCACGATTCAACTGGCCCGCTTTCCGAATCCATCCGGCCTTTCAAGTGAAGGCGGCAACCTGCTCTCAGAAACCAAGGCCAGCGGCACGCCCACGACCGGAACACCGGGAGAAAGCGGCTTCGGCTCAATCCAGTCCGGATTTCTGGAAAAGTCCAACGTGCAGATGGTGAACGAACTGGTCAACCTTATAACCGCACAGCGGGCATACGAGATAAACTCGCGTGCAATAAGGGCCGGCGACGACATGCTTCGAACGGCAAACGGCATCGTTAGATAGGAAACCATAATGAACGGAAGAAACAGCAAAAAAGCACAAGGGTATAAGAGCACAAGAATATTTGCAGCTTGTGTAGTTATGATTTCTGCACTTTTTTGCCCGGCATCGGCAAATAACAAAACCAACGACTCACAGGAAGACTCTTACTTAAAGATTTACCTGCCGAGAGAAATCACGGTCAAAGACAGCAACTTAAGCATGGGCCAGGTCAGCATCATCCAGGGAGGAGAATCTCTTGTAGCGAAGGCAAGCAAAATCGCATTAGGGCGAATTTCTGTGCCGGGCCAAAAGATTATCATCGACAGAACAATGGTTTTAAGCAGGTTGGCGTGCAACGGAATTCCTGCATCCAAAGTAACATTCACCGGTTCGGAAAAGATAACGGTAAAGCAGCGGCATCATACTATCAGCAGTAGTGATTTTGTTACCCTGGCAAACTCTTTTTTAGAAAATAATCCTCCCGGCGATTCAGTTTGCAGATGGAATCCAGTACGTAAACCCAAGGATTTTATTATCTCCGCGATGAGCAGCGACATAAGATTTTCTCCTCGATTGGTCCAAACCGGCGTAAGAAACCAGGCGAGAATCGAGATTGCCGTGCTTTCCGGAAGCAACAAGATCGGGGTGCGTCAAGTAACTTTCGCACTGATATATGACCGTCAACAAGCAGTCACAAAGGTCTATATTCCGGCAGGTAGTGTCATTAGTCCTGAGAACATAAAGATAGAAAAGATTCAATCGAACAATCCTGAACCTTCTAATTGGAAGCCGCCTTACGGCCTAATTGCCAAACGCCGGCTGCCGGCAAACACCGTGCTTCGTCCAAATATGTTAGGATCTCTCAAATCTCCAATTATTGTAAAGCGAAATCAAAACGTTGTTATTCGTATCGAAAGGCCCGGATTTCTGATTACGGCCACCGGGAAATCTATCCAGGATGGCAGAGCCGGCGAATATATCAAAGTACGAAATATGGATTCACAACGAATCATCCTGGCAAGGATCAGCGAAGACGGCAGCGTGGAACCGGTGTTATAGAGAATACATTCTGCGATAAGTCAAAAAAGAAAAACTGACAGAAGGAGAAACAATGAACAATAAAATATTATTACTGCTTGCCTTAACGGCCTCGGTATTACTCTCAACCGCCTGCTCACAAGCAGGCTCCATCTGGGCCAAGAGAGACAAGAATATGAAAGCTATATATGCCGACGATGTAGCTCGCCAGATAGGTGATGTCCTGACTATCACAATCGCCGAAAACAGCAAGATCGATAACAAGGCAAAAAGAGATATGAAAAAGGAAACCGACCGTTCGACTATTTTCAATGGAAACCTTGGCGGCTTCGCGGACCTCGGCGAATTTGGCATGACCGCCCAATCGGGCAATGAGTTGAAAAGCAAGGCTGATTACAAGGACGAACGAAAATTTGTCGATAACATTACCGTAGTCGTAGTGGATATCCTGCCGAATCGCAACCTTGTAGTTTTAGGGACTCGTAAACGCGATATTTCAGGTGACACACAAACCATCGAGGTAAGTGGCATAGTCAGACCAAGTGATGTTTCGTTCGATAACAAGGTTAAAAGCGAGCGGGTCGCGGATTTTTATATCGTATCTAAAAACGGCGGAGTTTCAGCACCGTACACCAAACCGGGCTGGCTCGGCAGCATATTAGATATCGTTTGGCCGTTCTGATTATACCTTACAGGCAGTTTTATTTTTCTAAGAGTGATAACTTATGAAATCAATAATGAGCATACGAGCCAAAACGCAAAAGAGCATAATTACACTAATGATTTGTTCGATTCTGGTTTGTGCAACTATGTCCGGCGTCGGGCATTGCGAGCGAATAAAGGATATCGTCGATATTCAGGGTCTTCGCAGCAATCCGCTCACAGGCGTTGGCCTGATAATTGGCCTGGCCGGCACTGGCGATACAACAATGCTTTCGCGACAAATGCTTACGAATTTATTGAGGGATTCAGGTCTTGTTTTAAATCCCACCGACTTGACCGGCGGCAATATTGCCGTGGTTTGGGTAACGGCGGAGCTGGGTCCCTTTGCTCGTGAAGGTTCACAAATCGATGTCGATGCCTCTGCAATAGGAGACGCCAAAAGTCTTCAGGGTGGAAAGCTTTTGCCGACACCCCTAAAAGGCCTTGACGGTCAGGTTTACGCCGTGGCCGAGGGGGGGATTTCTATCGGTGGCTGGACGGCGGCAGGCGATAAAGCCTCGATTACCAAGAACCACCAGACAGTCGGACGAATTCCTGGTGGCGGCACTGTTGAAAAAGAAGAAATTGCTACATTTGTCGAACACATCGCCGGCAAGAGAATCATTACGCTAAATCTCAGAAACGTCGATTTTTCAACTGCGAGGCATATCAGTCAGGCCATCAACCGGGATCATCCACAGAGTGCCGTAGTCGTTGACGCCGGCACTATTCAAGTTAAAGTGCCCGACGAAGTCCGTCAGCAGGACATAGCCGGCTTTATAGATGATATTACAAAGCCGCAAGTCAAGGTCGATGTACCCGCGGTAGTTGTTATCAATGAGCGCACAGGCACCATTGTCGTCGGTGAAAATGTCGGCATATCTGCCGTGGCGATTTCTCAGGGCAGTCTCGTTGTAAAGATCAAAGAAATCGAACTCATTTCTCAGCCGGTCGCTCCTTTCTCCGACTCCGGCACAACGGAAAAAATTCAGGATACGAAAATAGGAGTCGAAGAACAGGAGGCGTATCTGATTCCCATATCCCGGTCAGTTACCGTCTCCGAGCTGGCTAAAAGTATTAATGCCATAGGGGCAACGCCGACGGACTTGATAGCGATATTCAATGCCCTGAAAGAGGCCGGCGCCCTCCAAGCCAAGCTGGTGATAATGTAGGAGTAGTTTCATGGATAGCGCCAAACTGATATTAACCGAACCTGTCTCGCCGCCGATGCCGCTGGAGCATCTCCAAAAATCGGGACTTAAAAACGTCTCAGAAGAGAAAAGAAAGCAAATAGCCAAAGATTTCGAGTCTGTCCTGATCAATAAGATGCTGGATGAAATGAAGAATACTATCGGGGACTGGGGCTTTGAAAAAGATGGACCTTCCAATCAGATACAGGGAATATTCTGGATGTTTCTTTCGCGCGATATTGCAAACAATGGCGGCCTCGGATTGTGGAAGGATATACACCAATTTCTAACCAATGCTGATAAGGCAAACACGGCAGGAAAGTCATTGGATGGGCAAACATGAAAACAACAATAGTTGGAATAGAAGATAAAGTCGATGAGCTGCTGGTTTGCTTGGACAAAGACGCGCAATATATGCAAGAGAGCCTTCTGCATTTAGATGAAATTCGCAAGCTGGTTATCAAACGTGACGAAGCCGCTTTGGGCAAACTGCTTGAGAGCATTCAGGCCGGGGCCGGCGGTTACAGGAATCACGAATTAAGCCGCAAATCAATACGAAAAGAATTGGCCGATAGTCTTGGCTGCGACCTCGAGCAAATGACTTTATCAGCACTCCAGGCAAGTCTTCCGGAAGCAAAAAAAGACCAGGTAACTCAGATGAAAGCAAAGCTAAGATCACTGAGTGCGGAACTCAAGAAAGAGTATTTGAGTACCGCTTTGCTCTTATCTGAATGCGCCAGATTCAATAACCTGCTTTTGAAAGGTATTTTCGACCTCGGCAAGACACAGTCGGTTCACTACAACTCCAACGGTGAAACCAAACGGCAAACTGATATGGCCTTTGTAAATTTACAGATTTAAAAGACATCATCTCGCATCCGTTGAGCTTAAGCTAAACAAGTGCGAGGACGGAAGCCTAAAAATCGTAGTCTAAACGGATATAAGAAATGGATAGTTTTGGCATAGGAATCAGCGGCCTTAATGCGGCACAAAGGGCATTTGACATAATCGGCAATAATATTGCTAATGCAGCTACTGAAGGCTATCACCGTCAGAGACTGAATCTGACTCCGGCTTATACGTCGCAAATCGGCTCTGTTATTTTGGGGGGAGGCGTCGATATTGCCGGAATTACCAGGATGATCGATGGCTTTCTGCAAAAAGAGATTTTCCGGCAGCAGTCCTCGTTAGAGCAGGTCTCGCAGGAACTTGCTATGCTGCGTACGGTTGAAAACTTATTTGGCGAGCTTTCGGGCGGAGGTGGTTTGAGTACGGCTTTGGATGATTTTTTCAATGCCCTGCAGGATCTTAGCGCCCATCCGGCGGAAACCATCTGGCAAAACCAGGCTATAACCTCAGCTCAGACCATGGCTGCCAAATTCAAAACCCTCGGACAATTTCTAACATCATTGGAAAGCCAGATTTCGCTGGAAGCAGAGAACGTAATTAACCAGGTTAATGCCCTGATCGGCAAAATAGCCGAACTCAACCACTATATAAACAAGCAGGAAATAAGCAGTGGCCAAGCCTACAATCTGAAGGACCAAAGAGACCAGTGCATAGTCGAGCTATCCAAACTAATTAACGTAGAGACTGAGTCCAGAGAATATGGCGTAGTGGACGTCAGCACCAATGGAATCCCCTTAGTGGTACGCACCTCCGTTTTTGAACTGGAGGTGGGTATAAAAGAAAATCTCGATCTTGGTATTACCGTTGCCGGCGAGTCGAATTACAACTTAGATATTCAAGGCGGACGGCTCGGAGCATTATTATCGTTAAAAAACGATCTGATCGCCGGCATTCATAACGACCTGGACAACCTGGCAAATGCAATAATACAACAGATAAATCAATACCATGTCCAGGGAGTGGGTTCGGAAGGCTCATTTACCGAACTGACCGGCTTCTCGATGATAAGTGATAACCTGGTTGATTTTGAGCCGCCCGTATCCGATGGCAGCATATATATTAGGGTTACTAATACGAGCACCGGCGCAGTAACACGAACCGAGGTCCCGATCGACGCTTCAACAGACTCGTTAACCAGCATAGCCGCTGCTATTACAGCCATCACAGGACTGACCGCTTCGGTCTATGGTTTCAGACTTCATATACAAGCAGACACAGGCTACGAGTTTGATTTCCTGCCCAGCGTTCTCCCCACACCTACAAACAGCGACTTCACCGGCGCAACATCGCCGCCGGCCATATCGGTATCGGGCATTTATACCGGTACGAAAAACCAGACTTTTACTTTTACGGTATCAGGCTCCGACTCGGTCGGAAACGGCTCATTGCAAATTACCGTAACCGATGGTGACGGAAATACGGTTACTACACTTAACGTTGGCTCGGATTACGCGGCAGATGACAGGCTTGACATCGGCAATGGAATCAAAATAGCCCTTGGCACCGGCGACCTGGCTAACGGCAATACTTTTGAAGTCGATGCTTTTGTCGATACGGATACATCAGGAGTGCTTGCTACGGCTGGAATCAATGCCTTTTTTTCCGGCAGCAACGCTTCAAATATAGCGGTTTGTTCGGATATTTCCGCCGCGCCGGGCCGTATTGCCACAGCTCTTGGGGAGGATATGACAGACAACAACAATGCATTACGGATGGTAGCTTTAAGAAACCAGGCCGTAAGCGATTTGGACTCCTTGACGCCCGGTGAGTACTATCGCCGGTTGATCACGGATATCGGCCAGCAGGTCTCAGTCAAACAGATGCACCAGAAAAATGTCGAAGCCATGGTCCAAAACCTTGCCAATCAGCAAAACGAAATCAGCGGCGTCAACATTAACGATGAAGCCGCGCGCATGTTGATCTTCGAGCAAATGTTCAAAGCAATGGCCAAATACCTGAGCACACTTCAATCATCGCTATCAACTATTATGGAAATATTATAAGAAATGAGCGGAGCACTTAACAACATTTATAATAACGTAAGTTATGCTTTGTACCTGCATTCTGTAGAAATGGCCCGGCTGCAGGAACAAACAATTACCGGCTCGCGGATAAATCGGCCCTCCGATGATCCTTCTTGCTCATATCGTGTAGTAACTCTCAACTCTCAGGAAAGGTCTCTGGGAAATTATATAAACAACCTCTCGGAAACCGTCGGCACATTGGAGCTTTCCTCTACTGTTATTCAGGGCATACAATCAGCTCTCACAGAAACTAGAGTACTTCTGACTCAAGTAATCGGTGGTATTTACAACGAAGAAACCAGAGAACGAGCCGGAGAAAGAATCAATGATACATTAGAGCAGGTAGTCTCATTGGCTAACACCAAACACATAGGTCAATACCTGTTCGGGGGAAACAATACGACATCGGCGCCATATCTCGCCGAACGCACTAACGGGGAAATCACCGGTGTAACTTACCAGGGCAGTCTTGAGAATCGAGATATAGAAGTAGCTTCCGGCATAAAATCATCGGCTTTTCACGTTGGTTATGATACCTTCCACTCAGATGACCGCAGTGATCCTGTTTTTCTGGGCGATACAGGCGCCAAGACCGGCACGGGAACCTCAAATCTCCAGGGTGACACATGGCTGACGGTAACCGGTTCCGCCGGTAATTACACCCTCTCTATCGATGATGGCCTGAGCACCTTCAATACCGATGGCACGGATACCAATCTGGCAATAACCGACTCGATAACCGGAAAAATTTTGTATGTTGATACAACTGAAATCAACAGCACCGGAGTCGATCTGGTAAGCGTACCGGGAACTTATGACATATTCAATACCCTCGTGAGTATCCGCGACATGTTGAAAAATGAAAGAGAGCTTTCCGGCGCTCGATTGCGAGAGCTGCAGGATAACTCTCTGGTCGCACTGGAAGAGATAAACGAACTTCTGGTGCGAGCCGAAGTCTCTGTCGGCTCAAAAATAGGTTTTCTGGACAATCTCAAAGAAAGCCTAAAGGATCTGAAGTATAACGCCGAGGATGAAGCGACTCTTCTACAGGAAGCCGACATCGCCCAAATAGCCATAGACCTTTCCAGACGTGAAGTTCTATATCAAATGTCGCTGTCAATAGCCGGAAGACTGATGTCCGTATCGCTGCTGGATTTCCTCAGATAGCCGACAGGAACGAGATTCGAAAAGCAGAAAGGAATATTCTTGAACAACATATATGTTTGATATTTATACAGATTTCATGGGGGATACCGCCAAATTGCAAATATGCACCAATACCATCTAACGGCACGGAATTTGCACGTAAGACTATCAAGGCTTCAGCTTTTTTCGTAAGCAAAATCCGCCTCGCGGGACTTAATTAGGAGTAAAACAGATGACACTGGGACCAGATTCGAACCCGCTTGGCGGGCAAGCACAAAACAACACATTCGAAAACATGAACCACTACGAGAAGGGTTTGCAATTAGCTGAAGCCGGTAGATACCAGGATGCCCTTGTCTGTATGCAGGAGCATCTTCGCACGGCATCCGACGATGCACAAGCCCTGAACGATACCGGAGCAATTCTCCATTGCCTGGGTCGTTCTAATGAAGCGATCGATCATTTTGTCAAGGCCCGGAGACTGCTGAATGACTCGGCTGAGATAGTATGGAATCTGGCCGAAGCATATCTCGCAACCGGCAGAGCAAACGAAGCCATGCAGCTTTTCGATAAAATGCAGCAGTTGGGCGTGCTGAATGCGGACGCCCTGAACAGAACCGCCGACGTATTTCTGAATCAGAACAATAAAGCGGATGCCATCGAGATGCTGCTTCGCTCACTGCGCATCTGCCCCAATCAGGAAATCCTCAAGCCAATGATTCAGGTGATTCTCTCTAAAAGACCAAAGGTGGCCTTTTTCTGCGGTGGCGACAGCATGACATTCCTCGATGAAATCATCGAGTTTACTAAGCAGCGTTTCGAAGTACGCCTTTTTAAAGGCCGGACAACAGAAGAACTATACGAACTCATGAAATGGAGCGATATTTCATGGTTCGAGTGGTGCTCTAATTTGGCGGTAATAGGCTCAAAACAACCCAAAGTGTGCAAAAATATTATCAGGCTGCACCCCTACGAAGCTTATGAGCAATGGCCCCAGCTTGTGAATTGGACCAATATCGATGACCTTGTCATTGTCGGCAACAGCTTCGTTAAAGATGCCCTGCTCAGCAGGGTCCCATACATCGAAAACCAAACATCCATCGCTACTATATCGAACGGCGTAAACATCGAAAAATTTGCTTTTACCGACCGCACTCGCGGCAAAAATATAGCCTTTCTGTCTAATCTGATAATGATCGAAAATCCTGCCTTTGTCCTGCAATGTATGCAGAAGCTGCACTACATAGATCCCGAGTACCGTCTATTTTTTGGCGGGCAGTTTCAAGATGAGATCCTTGAACAATATCTAAGGCATATAGTTGCCGTACTTGGTCTTCGCGATGTTGTGTTCTTCGACGGCCGGCAGGAAGATGTCAGCTCATGGCTTGAGGATAAACATTACATCGTTTCGACAAGTCTAATTGAAAGCCGGGGCATGGGATTGCTGGAAGCGATGGCCTGCGGCTTAAAGCCGGTGATTCATAATTTCCCGGGCGCGGATCAAATCTATCCGTCCGAGTTTTTATTTAATATCGCCGAGGAATTCTGCGAGCATATTCTCTCCGAACAATACGAACCACAAAAGTATCGCAGGTTCGTCGAAGAAAATTATGCACTGAAAAACCAGTTGCCCAAAATCAACGATATTTTCACTCAACACGAAGCCGATATAGATGCACGGCAATCGGGAATTCCGCTTTATGATAACCCGCAAAACCTGGATCCTCAAATAGTGGAATTACCAGCGGAGTCTCACCCTCCGGCATTCGAGAACAATCTGATCGTATAAATCTTAACTGCTTAGAAAATTTTAGATACTTTTGGAATGACAGAAAACTACTCAAAAACAGCAGAACAAATACTTGAAAATCCTATCCGGCACTTATCAGGTAGTTGCTTGTTTTCCCCGGCATAAGTCTCTGGGCACGAATAAGCGCGGGATGGGAATCCTTGAAGGAAAAGAATTGCTATGGACATAACACAAAACAATGTCGATCAGCAGCACGATTCGACTCAGCATTATGAAGCTTTGCAGGAAATGGGAGATTGTTACGCTTCTGTCGGCAACTACAAACTGGCACAAAAATACTACGATAAGGCCGCCGTCCTGTCACCTGATGCACCGGATCCTTATGTCGGACTTGGAGTAGTCGCCCTGCAGAATAATCAGCTTGATGACGCCGAAATAGCCTTCAAGGTCGCCTGCAGGCTGGACGCCGATTGCGCCAAGGCTTATGCCGGCCTGGGCTTAACCGCACAGCAGAGAACCGATTACAAGCAGGCATTCGAGATGTATCTTAAAAGCCTGGAACTGGACACCGAAAATCTCATAGCACTACTCGGCCTGTTTCAGGCCTCCTGCCAGATGGGTTCATTTGCACAGGTTACTCATTACCTCGAGATATATTTGAACATGCATCCGGGTGACACATCCGTAATGTTTCCTTTGGCGGCGCTATATATGAAAGACGGCAGGTTCGAGGAATCCAAAAAAGCTCTGCTGGACGTCTTAACTCTGGACAAGAACCATAAAGATGCAGCTAACCTGCTGGAAGAAGTCGAACACAGTCTGGCCCAGGAAAACATAGCAGGGACTCAAACCGGATGAGCACTAATAAACAAATATCTATGCTGGATGAATTGCGGAGCTTGTTAGAAAAGCAAATAGAAATGGCCCGAAGAAGCAATTGGCGTCGTGCTGAGGCACTGGCTGAGCAGGCCGATTCTGCCGTTGAGAAAATTGTTAAAACAAAAACGTTTGACCAACCTGAATTTGACGGCCAGCGCAAACATATAGTGAAATTGTACAAAAAACTGCAACTGATACTTACAGCAGGGAAAGATTCTGTCGGCAGGCAACTGAGGCAGGTTGGCAATGTCCGAAAAACACTCAAGGCATATCGTGACAACGGCTGATTCAAACTTGATATTTAAGTTTGGCCTATTTCGTTCGATAACATTGGGAAGGGCCATAAGAAGGACAATCCGGCACTTCTTATGGCATAAGAACAGGATAAGGATTAGGAAATAAAGCATGGGCGAGTTAAGATTTCCCGGTTTGGTAACAGGTATTGATACCGCTGCGCTCATTAAACAGCTTATGATAGTCAACAGCCGAAGGCTTGCCAAATACCAAGTACAGAAAACAGACTACGAGAAACAAACCACCACACTGGATGAATTGCGAACCAAAATCACCTCCCTGCAATCAGCGGCGAGTGCCCTTTCCGATGCCGATAACATGGAAATTTTCAGCGCAAACTCCAGCGACAGGAACATACTAACCATCAGCGCAACATCAGATGCCAGTCCAGGTTCGCATTCAATCGAAGTCAATCAGTTGGCAACAACCGAGACGTGGATACAGGATACTTCCACCTTTGATTACGAGACTGATTATGTGGGCGGTGGCACTTTTATCTATTCATATAATAATAAGGAAACAACGATAACCGCTATCGCTGATGAAACCACCTTGGAAGATTTTGCCAATCTGATAAATAATGATGAGAACAATCCCGGCGTTACTGCCAGTTTACTGCTTCAGGGCGGCAAATACCACCTGATGCTAAGCGGCCAGGAAACTGGCGAGGATTACCAGATATCTGTTAATACAAGTTCTACAGAAGTCTGGAAGGCTGATTCATCCTTTACACTTGCATCTGACAGCACTCAAAATGCCGGCTTGACTACCAAAATAACAGAACTTAGCCAGTTTACCGAAAATGCAGGGCTCCAGGGTGATGAGGAAATTCAGATAACCGGTACTGACCGTTATACCAATGCTATAACTCAGTTTGATCTTGCCGTTAACAGTAATACCACATTAGCACATCTTATTGATGCAATCGAAGATGCTTTCGGCGGAAACGTCAAGGCCACTCTCAAAGATGGCGCAATTGTTGTAACGGATACAGCCTCCGGGGCGAGTAGTCTTAGCGTTAGCCTGGCTTATAATGCCGGCAGTGGCGATACATCATTGACGGTACCAACGATGGCCGAGTTCAAGGATGGGGCGGCAACTTCAGAAAGCCTGGCCTCGCTTGATTCAAGCTATTTCATACAAACCCAAACAGCTCAGAACTCGGAGATTAAAATTGACGGCTATCCTTCAACTACTGCTGTCCCTGAAGAGCAGGAGATGCAAGTAAGTGGCAGAGCAAACACCGGGGTGTTCAGGTTAACATATAAAGGCCAAACAACCGCAGATATTGATTATAATGACCCTTTAACAGGCGCTGGTAGTGTTCAAGAAGCGTTAGAAGCGTTGAACAACGTTAATCCAGGCGATATAACGGTGGGCGGCCAGACTTTCACCACAAATAATGCAATTATGACATTCACATTCAGCGACACTTTAGGTGATGTTCCTATGCTTTTGATTGATGAAGGTACGCTGAATGGGCCCGGATATGGTGGGATCACAGCTACGGAGACAACAAAAGGTGTCAATCCATGGATCACCAGAAATAGTAACAGCATCACCGATGCCCTGAGTGGTATAAAATTAAATCTTCACGATGTTACAGAAGTGGATACCCCGATTAAAATAACGATCAATAGAAACACGGGTTCAGTCAGCAAAAAAATCCAGATTATGGTTACTGCCTATAATGACTTAATTACCGAGTTGAAGAGTAAAACCGAATATGATACTGAAGCCAAAAAAATGGGCATATTGAGCAACGATATCGCGGTTTCATTTATTAAATTCCAGACTCGTGACCCGTTCATCGGAATTGCCGATGGTTTCGTCGATACGATAGATAGCTTTGTTCAGGCTTCTGATATAGGCCTTAGCATAGATGGCGCCGGAATGATGGAATTTGACACAGACGAATTCAACGATGCAATAAATGATGATTTTGATGATGTCCTTGAGTTGCTTGGAGCAACCAAAAGCGGTAACAGTAGTAGTACAATCATCCAGTTTTATAATGCCAACGACAAATACACAACCGCCGGCACCTATGATGTTGAGGTAGATATAGCGAGCAATACTATAACTGATGTCAGAATCAAACTATCCAGTGAATCCACTTGGCGTGATAATGCCACCTGGCCTAATAACCTTGTAAGTGGCAACAGCGATTTCGATGATGACGGAAATCCTTTATATCCCGAAAACGGCCTGCAGCTTACTGTTGATCCGAACCAATCTGATGGTACTTATACTGCAACTATCAATGTCAAGCAGGGCATGGCCGGTGCTCTCGAAGATCTACTTGACAAGGTGCTTGAAGCTGACGGCCGGCTTGATATCAGTAAAGAAATTCTTGATGACAAGATAACTGCAATAGCCAGAAGAATCGAGAACGAAGAAAACCGTCTTAACAATGTAGAAACAAGACTTATCCAAAAGTATGCGCGTCTTGAAAAAACCTTGGCTATGATGCAACGGCAGATGGCTGCGGTTAGTATTATTAGCGCCGCCACCTTTGGTTCTTAGATGTACTAACCAGCCGTTTACATTTTTCTGCGCCGCAACCGATAAATCATAGCCAGCACCTCTGCCACAGCCGCGTATAGTGTTTGCGGTATAACATCGCCAGGTTTCACTGTTGAATATATTGTTCTCGCCAATTCCGGCCTTCTTACAATCGGCACTCCATAAGCACGTGCAATTTCTCTAATTCTCTCAGCTAAATGATCTGCTCCCTTGGCTACCATCATCGGCGATTCCATCTCCTTTGACTCATAACGCAGTGCAACAGCAACATGTGTCGGATTAACAAGAACCACGCTGGCCTTGGGAACTTCGCGCAACATGCGCCTGGATGCCATTTCAATCTGAATTCTACGGATTCGACCCTTTAGTTCCGGCGAGCCTTCCGTGTCTTTGCGATCCTTTTTCGCTTCCTGATGCGTCATCTTCAGGTCTTGGATATACTTCCATTTCTGATAAAAAGCATCGGCAATCCCTATCAACAGCAGTATAATACCAACACGTATTAAAAGGCCAAGTATAAGCTTGGCTGTAACGGCAAGCATTTGCGTGGACCATGTCCAGCGAAGCGCTGCAAAGACATCAAGTTTGCTTTGAATATAAAACCAAACGACCAATGAAACACAGAGTAATTTGAGTATGGATATCAGGAGCTTTACTATGGATCGAGCATTGAAAAGTTTCCCAAATCCTGCCACCGGATTCAGTCTATCGAACTTAAGCTCGATTGCCCCCGGCGCAAAATTCAAACCGCCAACAGCAACGCCGGCCATAATAGCGCCTACGAAAAGTGCTGCTAAAACCGGAAGGATAACGAGTATTAAATCGGCAGTTTTTCCATTGATAAAGGCTATGAATGATTCTGTGTTAGAAAAAACGATGTTTTCGCACGACATCCCATGCTTAATTTGCACTATGAACCATTTCGTCAGACTCGGACCCAACAGAGCAACCATCGCTATCAACACAAGAAGCGTCACAACCGAGGTCAGCTCCTGGCTCTGCGGCAGTTGCCCTTTCTCCCGGGCCTTCTGCAACTTCCTGAATGTCGGATAGTGTGTCTTCTCAGCAACCGGCTGCTCTGCCATGATTATTCCCCGATGCCGGTACAAGAGAGAGGATTCATTTGACCCTCATCTCTTGCCCTCGCTTTTAAAAGTTTCATAAGGGCAGCAGTTTTTCCATCAATTTCGCAAATTCACCTACAAATGAACTGATGAACGGCATAAATATCGCCACCATTAACAATCCCAGACCTACACGCAAAGGCAAACTGACAAATAATACATTCATTTCCGGGACCATGCGTGCTAACACCGCTAAGACAACCATCAACAACAGAAACGCGGCCAATATTGGTGCAGCCAGTTTCAAGCCGTGTAATAACATTGTCGAGCCGGCTTGAATTATCCCTTCGGTCAGAACCGGTATTGTCGGGATACTGCCGGCGGGAAACGAATCATAACTTCGCGAAATTATCAACAAAAACAAATGATGACCGTTGGCGCTGAGAAACAGCATGATAAATATCATCTCCAGCAAACTGCCAAGCGGCTGTGCTCTCTCGCCGGTCAATGGATCTAAAATCTGAGCCATAGCTAAACCCATCTGTCGTTCTATAATACGACCGCTTAATTTAACCGCGGCAAATACAAAAGTAGCGATTAATCCCAGAGCCAATCCATACGTAGCTTCATTGGCCATCAACAATACTGCCTCTGTAGAAGATATTTGGCCGGCATTAACTGATATGGGTGTTATCATCGAAAAGAAAATCGTCAACAGCACGGTCATCGCTACTTTGATTCTGACCGGAATGCTTTTCCACCCAAAAACAGGAATAACCAGAAAAAACGCCGAAAGCCTTGTCAGCACCATCATAAAACCAAGCAGCTTTTCGATCATCAGTGCCATCTATCTTCAGCGCCCGATATTTTGAACGTGACCAAAAATCTCGTTGGTGAATTTGAGTATGACTCCCAGCATCCAGCTTCCGAAAATCAACATCACAACACCAACGGCAAGAAGCTTCGGAACGATTGTCAAGGTCATATCGCGGATGGAAGTAACCGCCTGAAGCAGAGTCACCACCACTCCGACAACCAAACACGTCAGTAGAATCGGAGCAGACAAAAGCAAAGCCGTCTCAAGTGTATGCCTGCCTAAGTAAAGAACGAAACTGCTGTCCATCTGCTAAATTCCTACAAAAAATCTGTGCTTTAATTAAAACTCATGCTGAGACTCTTCGCCAGCAAACCCCACCCATCAACAAGAATGAATAACATCAGCTTGAAAGGCAGCGAAATCATTACCGGCGGCAGCATCATCATACCCGCACTAAGTAAAACACTCGCAATAACCATGTCGATCAATAGAAAAGGAATAAACAAGAGACAGCCCATCTCGAATGCCGTGCGGAACTCACTGATAATAAAAGCCGGAATAACTATGTGCAAATCTATCTCCATCAGACTGGTAGGAGGCTCAATTTTGGCCATCTGCACAAAAAGAGCCAAATCAGCTTCCCGGCATTGTCGCAGCATGAACTCCTTGAGACAATTGCCGGCCCTGGTTCCGGCTGCCTGAAAATCAATTTCATCCGCAATATAAGGCTGAATCGAGCTTGTGTTAATCTTCGAAAATGTTGGCGCCATTGTATATAAAGTCAGAAACAACGCTAAACCTATTATGGCAACAGTAGGCGGTATGGTTTGAGTGGTTAGAGCACGCCGAATAAAAGCCAGAACAATAACTATTCTCGTGAATGATGTCATCATCACCAAAAGGCTTGGCAAAATCGCCAGACCGGTAAAGATAATTACAAGCTTCACAGGAGTTGACCAATCTTTACCTTCGGCCTCGTCGGCAGTCGCTTTATCTATGACTGTCATCAAATCTCCGATGCTTGGGATACCGACTGCCGGAGCATTTACTCCAGAAGTATCGTTTGGCAGTCTTGGCAGTTCAGGCTGAGCGAGCGCATTGGCGCCCTGAACAAAAGACAATCCGGCCGGCATCAAAATAACTACCGCAAATAAAAGCATTCGAATAAGTTTACCGACCATCTATTTTCTCAATTATAATTCGTTTCTTTAGCTGATAAATTCATTAAATCGCCGGTCAGGTCAGCCAATTTCGTAATGTTCTCATTTGTGCTGCCTATAAGGAACCGCCGATTATCTATCTCGAGTAAATGTACCGTCTTACGGGGACCGAGGTGGACCGTTTCGACGATCCGTATTTCTTTGCCCGGCAGGTTTGCAATCTTTGGCAGGAGTTTTTTGGAAACGTAAATCGCCACTATAAACAGAGCAAGAACAAACAAAACCGCAAGTACCGCTCTAATAGAAAATCCTGCTCCACCAGGATTAAAGTCCGATTCCCTGAAAAAATCAGGATCATTTGCAAACAAGGGACTATTTTTAGATTCGGCACCTGCTTGCGGCTGGTCGGGATCGGGCTGCGATTTCCCAGACTCCATTCCATTAGTCGCGGGCTGGGCCGAGCAGATAACCAGCACACCGGCACCCAACACAACCATCATCAAAAACAAAAAGATTTTTTTCCTAAATTCAACCACACTTCAAAGCACAAAAAAACAATTCTCGGGCCGTCATTTAGCGACATACTACGAGCGCACTAATCAGTATTCTAAGTGCAAATAGCGTGCCGAAATGCTAAAAAGTGCTTTGATACACTATCAGCAGCGGTTTTGTGATGAAAATCTCGTGCACGAACATAAAAGTTGTCGAAAAACTTGACAAGCGTACAAATTAATCACTTGTTCTTAGAACCGCTATCAGTATCTGCGAATGCTTCGAAATCGGGCTGTCCCGCCCCACCCAATCACCTCCCAAGCCCGCTCCCCATGAATAAACGGACCATTTTGATCGACCGCCGGCCAGACTACGTCGCGATTGCCCCCCCCCTGCCGCAGACAGCGTACCCCGCAGAAAATCTGCCACCGTTTGGGCTCGCCTTGCAGAGAGCAACCACTTCTCTTTATCGCTCTTTCCATCAGAGGCCAGGCCGAGGACATACAGTTCGACCGGCTTTCGGTCGACATTTTGCTGTAAATCCAGACTAAATCCTCTCAGAAACTTCCTCGCCGGCTCATTCAGGTCGATGCGACCGGGCGAAAAGTGAACGTTAGCTACCGAAAAATTGGTCCTTTCAGCGACTATTTGCGAAGGCACAATTGTGGTCGTTTGCCTAAGTTTTTCAAGAATCCGGCGAAGCTCTTCGGCCTTTGCGTCAACAGTCCTGAGATCGGTCAGCTCATCAGGATTACTTATGGAGTGTTTGGTTTTGATATCGCCAAAACGAGGCGCTTCTTCTTTTCCAAATAGCATTCCAAGTCCGATGTGTCTAATTGATTCCAGAAAGGCATCTCGACCTTTATCAAAAAGTTCCGGATCCTGGACGTTAGCCAGACTTAGCAGCATTACGAAAAAAGTCAGCAGCAGAGTGATCATATCTGAAAACGTAACGATATAGGCTGGAACCTTGGTACCTTCCTCCCCAATTACAATGCGTGGCCGTCTCAATTGTAGACGCTCCGTTCTAACAAGACTATTTCAACGCTGCGTTCAGATTCCGGGCGCCCCATGCCCGGCTCACTGCCTGTAAAGCTCTCTTGAGCCAGGATGCTTGCTGCCGAGATGCTGAAACGCTCCCAATCAAGGTTTTGTTGTGTTGTGAGATACTCCAAGACTACCCATGCTCGTGGCAGACCAAAGTATTCACTACTCATATCGTCTATGAGTCCGTTTTCACTAACGACTATCCGGCCGGGTACTCCCCTTAAGAACGAAGCCATAGTATCCATAATATGACGACCGCCAGGTGAAAAAGCTGTTCCTTTGCCCCAAAAAAGCTCCTTCGATGAGATCAGAAATGCCATACCACCCTGGAGATCCAAAAGTCCTGTTTCTTTCATCAAGCCGTCTTGCAATTCTTGATCTGAAGTGGGCTTCTCACTGCCTTTTCTAAGATCAGCTACATATCTTACCGGGGGCAGATACAAAAGCGCATCTCTATCGCTTCTGCGCACCGGACTGATAGTGGTTAGAGCTGTTGAGTAACCTACCTTCAAGCTCCGAAATACCCTGTTGTCAAAAGATGAAAAACTCAAGAGAAGTACAAAGAACGTTAACAACAGCGTCATACAATCGCTGAAAGTAACCATCCATTCCGGTGCGCCCGGGGCATCATCGGATTCCGCCTGTTTCTTCGCACGCGCCATTATATATTTGCCTTGACTTCTTCTCGCCTGCTCTGTGAGATAAATGCCTGCATTTTTTCCCGAATGGTAGTCGGATTATCACCTTGCGCAATAGCACAAACACCTTCTACAATCATTTCCATCGAGATTGCCTCTGCTTTGGAGTAAATCCCCAGTTTGCCCGCCAATGGGATAAAAATCAAATTAGCAGAAAATGCTCCGTAAAAGGTGGTGAGCAAAGCGACCGCCATCCCGGCACCAATCTGGTCCGGCGAGGACAGGTTTTTGAGCATCTGGACCAACCCGATGAGAGTGCCGACCATCCCGAAAGCAGGGGCCGCCGCACCCATAAATTCCAGAATCTTCTTACCCGTCGAATGGCGGTCTCGAAGGTTTTCGATCTCCAGAGACAACAGGTCCCTTATTGAGTCGGATTCCTGTCCGTCCACAAGCATCTGCATACCCTTAACAAAAAACAAATCGCTTATCTTGGGAATCTCCTGCTCCAGGGCCAATGCCCCGTCACGTCTGTTGATAGCGGCAAAATTTACCATATTTTGTATCAGTTCAGACGTTGACGGAATCTTGGTTACAATCGTTTTTTTGACCACTGAGAATATTCCCAGAAACTGGGGCAGAGAAAAATGTATGAGAGTAGCACATAACATCCCACCCATAGTGATTGCCAACGAAGGAATGTGCACAAATGACTGCCATCCGCCGCCAACAACAATGGCACCGACAATAACAATGAAGCCAAGAACAACACCTACTATAGTCGCAATGTCCATAGGACTACGTCCCCTCAACTATCTGTTTCAATCTCTGACACAGAGCTGCCGCCAGCGCCGGCTCGGAAGTAGCTAACTCGGCCAGCAATTTGGCTTTGGTCCTTTCAGTCATATAGTGTAGTATCTTGACCGCATCATCAAAGCTGCTGCTGACATTGCCGGCCTCGATAGCTTGCATTTCGCTCGTATCCTGCGTTCCACACAAATTAGTCATAATTTTACTGGCGCCGGTCACATCCATCTTGTCATAGGTAGCTGCTATCGATACCAGATTGGTCTTCTCTATCCGGTCAATCTCAAGCCTGCTTTTAAGCAGCTTGTCACGCTCACTTTTGAGATTGGCAATGGTCGAAGCAAGTTCAATTCGCAGGGTATTGAGGTTCTCGATGTCCTCCTTTAGCACATCCTGGGTCAACTGCAATCTTCGTTCCCTGACTCCAAGGGCCAGCAGCCTGTTGTTATACTCCTGCATTTTTTCCCGGACATCCAGAACCAGATTCTTGAGCTGTTGCTCTGTCATAGCTTTTGTCATCGGGCCGGAAGCCGCGGCAACAGTGCCAACCATACCGGTTCGAGTCTGCGGCAGCCCCTGTCCAGATTCGTCACCGGCAAGCGCCGACTGCTTTAAATCGTCGGGAAGGCTTACCTGGGATGATGGAGTAAGCCACGCAAAGACGAACGCTCCGGCAAAACTTACTAATCCCGCCGCCGCTGTTATTATTATAAATTTCTTACTCATTGGTCTTCTCCCAGTTTCGCGATTTTCGTACAAATGAAATTGTAGCCCCCTCATCCAGCTCTTTTTGCTCAAGCTTCTCCTGTTCCTTTATAAATTGTATCTTTGCTTCAACTCGTAATTTTTCCAAACCTTCTTTGAACCTTCTGACTTTTATAACTTCAGCGATTTTCTCTCTTTGTTGTGATTCCAGCTCATTTATTTTATCTTTGAGTTTCCTGATCTGCTCATCACTGGCGGCTGAATATCTCAAAAAGAATTCTTGCTCACCTAATCGCTTTTTCGGATTCCCTTCGGTCAATTCGTCGATGATACTCTCTAACATTTTCTGTCGTACGAGCAGTTCGCCTCGCCTCTGCGCCAATCTTTCTGTAAGCTCAAACAGTTCTGCCCTGGTTTTCTGCTCCTCCTTTTTTTTAATTTCAAGGACACGCTGCATCCGCCATACGAAACGTTTCATTTAATACCCAATTTTTCATTCTCAATACCGGCCCGCCTTAAAGTTATTGCGCTCGCGAACCCAATAGCTCATCCCATGAATTTGTAATAACAGTCAATCGCTCGACAGTTTCTGCAAAATCCGTCCTTTCACGAACAGGTTGAATAAGGAAATCCCTTATCCTGTCTATCAAAGCCAAAGCTCCGTCAATATGCCGATTGCTGCCCGGCGAAAACGCCCCGATGTTTACCAAGTCTTCGGCATCAGTATAAATGGCGTATATTTCTCTGAGCTTCTGTGCTGCAAGTTTGTGCTCTTTGCTTGTCACCACGGGCATCAACCGGCTGATGCTCTGTAAAATATCCACAGCAGGATAATGGCCCCTCTCGGCTAATTTTCTCGACAGAACTATGTGCCCGTCCAGCAGACTCCTTGCGCTATCAGCTACAGGATCAGCCAGGTCATCGTTCTCAACCAGAATCGTCAGAATACCCGTTATACTTCCTCTCTCGGCACAGCCTAAACGCTCGATGAGTCTCGGCATCAGTGAAAAAACGCTCGGACAATAGCCCTTGGTGGCCGGAGGCTCACCCGCAGCAAGACCTATTTCGCGCTGAGCCTGGGCAAAGCGAGTAAGTGAGTCCATCATAAACAAAACATTTTTCCCCTTGTCTCTAAAATATTCGGCAATTGTAACTGCCACGAAAGTCGCCTTTACTCGCTGAATCGCAGGAGAATCCGAGGCCGCTACGACAACAACACTGCGTGCCAGACCATCCGGACCAAGATCCGAATCGAGAAATTCTCGAACCTCCCTGCCACGCTCGCCAATCAGTGCAACGACATTGACGTCCGCCTCGCTCGAATTGGCAATGTCGCCAAGCAGAACGCTCTTACCCACTCCGCTGCCTGAGAAAATCCCTATTCTTTGCCCCTTTCCACAGGTCAGCACAGCATCTATCGACCTGATTCCCAGAGCCAAATGGTTTGTAATCTTCTTTCGACTTAGAGGTGCCGGACTGCTCGCATCCAATGCCTTTTTGTCCATCCCTAACAATGGACCTTTATTATCTATCGGTTCCGCCAGCCCGTTTAATACCCTGCCCAGGATACTATCGCTCAGGGTAATATGGCGTGGAGTGGTCCGGGCAGTTACCGTATCGCCCGGTGATATGCCCTCTATATGCTCCAGCGGCAGCAAAATAAGATGGTCGTTCTGAAATCCCACCACCTCAGCCGTCACTCCCCTGCCATCGCGAATCCGGATACTGCAAAGCTCTCCCAAACCTATTGCCGGACCGGTAGATTCAACCGTCTGCCCGGAAACCCGCACTACAAAACCCTGGCAATCCAGCAGATTTACATCACGCAGCGCAGAGTGAAATCCCTCAAAATCAATCTTGTTGTCTAAAATCTCACTTGTAGCCATAATTCAATTTGCCTTCTCAAGTGCTTTGCCGATTCGTTCCAGGTTGTCATCGATCAGCGATTTGATAATCCCTTTCGGGCTTTCAAGTAAACATTCCGCCCGCCCGATATTGGGATCGGGAATTAATTTAACGCCGGCTAAAACACCACCCGGCTCGTCTCGCTGAGCCTTCTGGTATTGTTCAAGATCTTCAGGATTCAAATGCACTATCACATCCTGGCTACTCGGTGCATTTTTGAGGGCTTCTTTGATGATGGATTCTATTTCGTAGTCCCCATTTTCCACTTTTTGCACCAAAATCTTCCTGGCGATTTCGACCGAAAGTCTGGCGATTTCTTCTCTGTGTTCGACATACAATTTGTCGCAAAACTGATTGAGCCTGGCAATCACACCGTTGAGTGCCTGGCAAGCTTGTGAAAAAACAGCTTTCTGAGCATCTAAATCTTGTATTGGAATTTGCTCGGCATTAGCTTCCGAATCAACTCGGCCAGGATTGGACATTTTACTCCCAACACCACCGGCATAATCATCCAGAACTTTAGCTGAGATAATCGGTTTATCAAAACGTACTGTAAGTGTCTGGGACATTCTGCTATTGCCTTGTCACCCTGAGTGTACCTTCCTCATTAGCCTCTCGAAGCGGTTTGACGACTTCTTCTCTCGCATCAAGAACTTCTTTTTCCAGCGGCTCCTGCATCAATGAGATTTCTTCATCAAGCATCGAAACCGCCCGATCTGATATATTCGAGCGTATCTTTTGAGCAACATCTTCATCCGCCCCATAAAGCGCCAAAGCTAATTTTCCAGAGTCCACACTTCGCAGCGCCTCCTGCAAAGACCTGTCCGCTACCGACATTATATCTTCCCACGTTATCATCAAACGTTTTACCATAGCGGCCGTTTCCTCGTCATTTTTGCCGATCTCAGCAAGCATTGGATCTCGCATATCTTTTTCCAGGCCGCTAAGCACAAGAGCCAATTTTCGCAAAGTCTGCTCCGGTTTCTCCACGAGAGTTTCTCCCTTGAAACTCTTCAGCCGCTTGGTAATTGTAGATGCCATTCGCTGTCTCACTCCACTGCCCATCAGTTCCGGACTCGTCATCTTGCACACAGCCTTAAGACGAGCTTCTTCGTTCAAGAGTGACAGAACCTCCTGGCTTTTCTTCGGAGGCAGTTCCGACAGCACCACTGCGACCGTTTGTGGGTGTTCGCCCTCCAACGCAAGAACCAATTCATCCGTGCCGGCCAAACGAATATCCGAAAACAGGTCATTTTGCTCTGTAGCTTTTTTTACCTGCGATTGAATTTGCTCGGCCTTCTCTTTATCAAGAACGTTTACAAGCATTTCGTTCAGAAAAGCCTTTACATTAAATTTCTGGCTTTGCTCCTTCTGAAGTGTGTTACAGAACTCCCGGGCGACCTTAGCTTGTTCTTTAACATCCCGCTGCTCCGATGCATCGATTCTCGCAAGCTCTATGGCAATTTCCTGAATTTCATCGGCATCAAGACCCTTGAGAAGCTCAACAGCAGTTAAAGTATCCAGACTCATCAGTAACATTGCAGCCTTTTGTTTACCCGACAATGCCATATACTTAGTCCCTCTTTCAATCCTTCTGTACGAATATCTTTCTTACAATTTCTATTACAAGACCGTCCGTCTCATCTATATACATGGGAATATTGGCCTTGACTTCGTCATACATCACATCCGTTTTTCATGAATACAAGTTCGCCTTTCTCATTCATTTCGCGCAAAACCCGGACAATCTGGCCTCTGGCATCTTCAATATCTTCATTCCCGGGAGCCGATATAAGTGACGCCTCCTCATCTAAAGCGGCAACGGCTCGCTTAGAGAGATTAGACCTTATTTTTTGTATAATCGCTTCATCTGCCTCGTGTAACGCTAACGCCAGTTTATTTGCATCGACTCCTCTCAAAACCTTTTGCAGAGATCTGTCCGTCACGTGCGGTATGTCCACCCAAATTATCATTAATTCTTCAACCATTTCACCGGCCCGGCGGTCTTTGCCATGTATCGCACTAAGCAGGCCATCCCGAATCTCTTTACCGAGGTCTCGCACAATCACAGCTATTTTCCTCAAAGACTGTTCGGACCAGGACGGCAAAAGCTTATCAGCGCCACCGGCGGTGATAGCTTCAAGACGTTCGCAGACCGCTTCTGCAATTAATGCCTTTGCTTCGGCCGTCATCTTCTTACAACTGCTCATCCTGCCGGCAACACTGACCCTGGCGCCCCCATCCAAAAAGTTAAGCACCTCCATCATTTTTTTTGCCGGCAATTCCGATAAGACTACTGCAATAGTTTGAGGATGCTCATACGCCAGAACCAAAGCTAAGGTTTGCGGATCAGCGGAACGAATAGAGATGAAAGGATCACGGTTGCACAAGACTTCCTGTATCTGGGCCTGAATCTGCCCTGCTTTCTCTTGGCCTACCGTACTTTTTAGCACTTCGTCGAGAAAACCGTTGAGCTGAAATGTTTCCCTTACCTTCAACGAACGGTGGAACTGCCGTACAATTTTGGCGCTCTTCCTGCTGCTTTTAAAATCGGCGTTATCCAGATAT
Organism: uncultured Phycisphaerae bacterium; assembly: GCA_965372295.1. Classification (GTDB taxonomy): domain Bacteria; phylum Planctomycetota; class Phycisphaerae; order Sedimentisphaerales; family Anaerobacaceae; genus JAFGPJ01. The sequence continues at coordinate 1,895 of CBDVBU010000001.1, read as the reverse complement.
GCCAGCTCTACCGCCAATTCCCGGGCAACCTCGGCATCGAGACCCTTTACCATTTCCGCAGCAGTGGCGGCATCCAGGCTCATCAACAACATTGCAGCTTTTTGTTTACCTGTTAATGCCAATTATTTACCCTCCTTTTTCTTCAATCCAACTGGTAAATAATTGTTTGACACGTTCGGGATTATTCTCCAAAGCACTGGCTATCTGTCTGCGTAATACTAACGGCTCCGATCCACCCGGAAGAAGACCGGTTGCGCCCTCACTTCCTGGAAGCTGCTCGGTCCCGGCTTCCATTTTCGCTTTTTTCTTTGCTCCTCTGAACATGCGAAGAACAAGCAGGGCACACACAGCCATAATCCCCAACGAAGCCTGGCGTGCGATCGCTACGAAATCAAGCCCGGCCGATAGCTCTTCGTCCAGCAGGATCTCGGTCGAACGTTGAAATTTAACGTTAACGACTTTAAGCGAGTCTGCACCTGTAAGATCCAGACCGAGCGCATTTTCAATGAGTTTTTCCACATCATTAGGATCCATTATCGTTGTAGTCTGTCCGCCAGCCTGGGCTTCATTCACATCAGCCGGCGATAAGTCAACAACGGCCGCAACCGACAGAGATATTATTTCGCCGGGTAAAATGACCTCCTGTGTAACAGTCTTGCCGATCTGGTATTCGGTCAGAATTATTTCATCCTTCTTCACGCTGCCCAGCAGGGCCGGCTGGCCAGCAGCTTGAGCAGTACTAGCCCCAGTGTCCAAGTTCGTCGTAATCTCTTCCTTTGCGGCGACTCCCTTTGGCTCATACTTTTCCGTTATGGTGCTAACGCTGTTCATATCAATGACAGCATGAATCCTAATTTTTGCCCGTCCGGGTCCCAGGACAGCGGTGAGCATCTCCTCAACCTTGTCCTCCAAGTTCTGCTCCACCCTTTCCCTGTAATCCTGAACGGTACCGGCCCCACCGGCCATAGTCTGGTCCGACTCACTGGAAAGTAGGCGGCCCTGGCTATCGATCACGGTTACATTTTCTGAGGTAAGCCCTTCAACACTGCCGGATATTAAATGTGTAATCGCCGCTATATTCAAAGCGCTCAATCTGTAACCCGGTTTTAATCGAAGGACTACAGAGGCAGTGGTTTTCCCAGCGTCAGATGTAAAAAGTGTTTGTTCCGAGCTTACTATGTGGATCCGGGCGTAATTTACGCCGTCGATCATCTGGATGCTCTTGGCAAGCTCCTCCTGTAGCGCCCGTTTAAGATTAACGCCTTGAACAAATGGGCTGACGCCGATTTTTTCATTATCAAATATCTTGTAACCACCCTGCCCACCTGCCGGAAGCCCCTCTTTTGCCATATCCAGACGTAGCTGATAGACCTTTTCTTTTGGAACGTAGATGCTTGTTCCGCCGTTTCGCAGTTCATAAACAATGCCCTTTTCACCGATTTTATCTGTAATCTGAGCGGCTTCTTCGGGAGCAAGTTCCTGGTACAGCATTCTCATGTCAGGCTTGCGTGCCCAATGGACAAGCAAACCACTGACAATTATGAATGTCAGAACAATCGCAACAAGAAGAGCACGCTGAACCAGACTTACCTTTTCCCAAACTGCTCTTATCTTTTGGACAAAGCCCATGAAATCCCTTCGAACATTGATTATTACCAGCCGGAGAAAGCATGAATAATCAACAACGGATTGCAATCAATTACAACGGCATATTCATCGTTTGTTTGTACGCTTCGATTAGCTTGTTTCTTACGCCCACAAGAAGCTTGAAACTCATATCAGCTTTTGCCACCGCAGAGACCACAGAGATTATATCCTCGTTCTTGCCGGACAATAAATCTTTGATTGACATATCCGAAGACTGTTGAAGATCATCGACCTTGGATATGTAGTTC